>CAIOOC010000909.1 GCA_903859795.1 uncultured Bacteroidia bacterium | reverse complement strand
TTGCTTGCAACAGGGTCTCTGAAGCAAATCCCTAAGAGATAGATTTGTGGAAATTGGAAATTAAAAATAGGGGAAGCGGTGGTTATGCACAACTAGTTGCACCTATGTTACTACCGGAAAATCAAAGAGAGCTAGAACAAAATCTAACCCTCTATCCATTTTGAGCGGAAAACGAGATTCGAACTCGCGACCCTCAGCTTGGGAAGCTGATGCTCTACCGACTGAGCTACTTCCGCATTTTTTTATTTGTGACGCAAAAGTAGGATATTTTTTGAAAACCAAGGGTATTGAAACTCAGTTTTGTATTTTATTTTTATTATTGGTATTCTCTTTATAGTAAGCCATTTGACCAGAAAGCAATTTAACCGGACTATAAACTTGCCTGCTGATAATCACGAGGTTTGAGCGTCAACTGATAACCATGATCCCAATTATTATTCTGCAAAACCCGCTGTACATTGATCTCAAATATCTTGCGCACAACAATCCGGGTCAGGTCGGGATAATTAACCTTAACTTTCTCATCTGATGCAAGCCAGCTTGCGATTTTTTTAAAATGCTTTTTCTTTAGATTAGGAATAACTGGCACACCCATCAATTTCAAAGCGGCTGCATTGCACTGTTGCTCATACTGTCCCTTCATCGGGATTACCATCAGCTTCTTACTTAAATAAAGGGCTTCGGCGGGAGTTTCAAAACCTGCGCCACATAAAACACCTGTTGATTTCGCCATATCGGCGACAAACTCATCATTTGTTATAGGCTTAACAACAATATTATTTACCTGGTAAGATTCGGACGAATGCTTCGAAAAAATATGCCAGTTAAAATCACCAAAATTGGCAAGCTTTTTCACCAGGAGGTCATCATCGTAAGCCGGAAGATAAACCGTATAATAATCTTGCTCTTCAATTTCTGATCTCCTTACCTGACTTCGGATTACAGGGGTGAATATATCTTTATCATAAGGTTGAAAATGAAAACTCAGATGGGTCATTGATGGGGCATAATTCCTCAGAATGAAACGGCCAAAATGATCCTTATCCTTTGGAAAGGGGACATTTTTACTCAGCAAAGATCCCTGATGGCTTAGGCCAATACACGGAACCTTTTTCTTATGGCAAGCCCAGGCCGAAACCGGTTCAAAGTCATTGATCACAAAATCGTAATCCTCCACGGGGAGCTGAGCTATTTCTCGTTTCAGATTAGCATAATTGGCATTGATATAGGTGTTCCACATATCTATCCCCCCATTCTTTCCAAACCAGAAACTTAACCCTTTAAACCGATATTTCACCGGTATTCCAAGATCAACATCGCACTGCATACCACTAACCAGGATATCGCACTGGCAGTACTCCTGAAGGTAAGGAATAATCTCCCTGGCCCGGCTAATATGACCGTTACCCGTTCCCTGTATAGCGTATAAAATCTTCATATCTGTTATAAGTATTTATCTTTATTAAAGTAATCCAAAGTGTGACTGGTAGTTCTGATGTCTAATTATGAAATCTAACGAGCATATCATTAAATAAATCCTTAACTTTAACATCAACCATAGTCTCATGATCAACATCGGCATTGCCGGGCAATTCCACAAAGTCTTTCCGATAACTGAAAATCCGCCATTCACCGCCGTTATATTCAAGGGCAGTGAGATTTTCGATCCAGTCGCCCGAATTAAGATAATTTACAGTTCGGCCCTCAACCTGAATTGCTCTCATCTCAGGTTTATGAATATGGCCGCAAACTACTGTATCGATCTCCTTCCGGGCAGCTACTACAGCCACTGTATCTTCAAATGCATTGATAAACTTCACCGCTCCTTTTACCGATTCCTTTATCTTCTTCGAAAAAGAAACCGGTTCAAAATCAAAGAAACGGGCCAGGGAATTAACCTGAGTATTCAGCCATATTAATGAATCGTACCCGATTGCTCCCAATTTTGACAACCATTTGGAATACTGCATCACCACATCGAAAACATCGCCATGGAAAAACCAGACTGTTTTTCCTCCCAGTTCAAGTTTCAGATCATTTATAATCCGTAATTTACCTATCTTCATTCCGCTAAACCTGCGAAACATCTCATCATGATTTCCGGTAATGTAGTAGACCGGGCAGCGGTCTGAAGCCAGGCCAATCAGGTGTTTGATTACCTTTAAATGGGATTTTGGGAAATAACGTTTTTTGAATTGCCAGATATCTATAATATCACCATTCAATATCAGCGTTTTAGGCTTTATACTTTTAAGGTACTTCAATAATTCAGATGCCTGGCAACCTGATGTTCCCAGGTGAACATCTGAAATTACTACCAATTCCACTACCCGCTTATTATCCATTCATTTATAAATTTAATAAATGCTAAGAAACCGATAATGAATTACGGAATTGTTACAAACTCATTAAGAATTGATTACACTTTTAAAGGCTTCTTGCTAAATAATTAAGGACATTCAACCCTTTCAAGGTTGAATGCCTTATTTTTTCAACAATTTCTGGAACCAAAATCCCGAATCCTTAATTGTCCGTTTTTGTGTTATAAAGTCATTGTAAACCAATCCAAATCTTGGCCTAAAACCTTCGTCCCATTCGAAATTATCAACAAAAGTCCAGGCAAAGTAACCAGTTAAAGGGGCGCCATCATTTTTTGCTCTGAGTACGTTCTGAAGATATCGCTGATAAAAATGGATTCTTTGGCGATCGCGGATTTTACCGCTTTTCTTCAGATGGTCATGGAAAGCTGCCCCATTCTCGGTAACGATTATCTCTTTGACTCCATATTTGGCAAACTGCATAATAATGTCGTAAATTCCTTCAGGCGAAACTTCCCAACCCATTGCTGTTACCTCTGCATCGGGAGATGGCTTAACCCGGTTAGCCCAGATCAGGGGTATAAGAGATGGTTTGGAGGTTACCCTGAAATAATTCTGGATTCCAATGAAATCAAAGTCAAACTTTAAATTTTCGTGATCCTCAGGCTGAATAAACTGGTCTATCTTACGAATAAATGGAAGTTCCTTATAAGGATAGCCCATCCCGAGAGCAGGCTCAATAAATAAACGGTTCAGCATAACGTCAAGACGGTCTGATGCTTTTTGATGTCTGACCGTCCGTTTATGAGGCTCTGTATAAGCACACGAAAAAGTGGTTCCGATGTGACTATCTTTTACATTTTGCCGGATAATTCTGCCTCCTGCAGCCTGGCAAAGTGAAGCATGATGAACGGCGGCCAGGAACTTTGCAATCCCGCTTTTCTGAGGGGCATGCATACCTGAAAGATAACCCAGTGTTGTAAAGCTTGCAGGTTCATTAAGAACCATCCAATGATGAATCCTGTCTCCAAACCTGCGCGTACACAAATCAGCATATTCCGAAAACCAACCTATGATATCCCTGTTGGTCCAGCCTCCCAGATCCTCGAGTTTCTGAGGTAAATCCCAATGATACAGCATCGCCCAGGGCTCGATACCAAGCCCAAGACACTTATCAATCATCCTGTCATAAAAATCAATCCCCTTTTCATTGATCTGACCGATTCCGTTCGGAAGAATCCTGGGCCACGAAAAGGAAAACCTGAAATTTTCGAAATTAAGCTCTTTCAATAACACCAGGTCACTTTCGTACCGGTTATAAAAATCGGTGGCAACCTGACCATTTGTTCTATCTTTTACATTCCTCGGATTCGCGGTAAATCTGTCCCATATAGATTCTCCCTTACCGTCAATATTCCATCCCCCCTCAATTTGATACGATGCAGTAGCAACACCCCAGAGGAAGTCCTCACCAAAGTCCTTCCTTTCAATATTTAGCTGTTTAATTTCAGACTTAAAATTCGAATTAATACGGTTCGTAGCAACAGAAGATGCAATAAATTTCAAGAATCGTAGTGTGATCATTTGGGAATTATCTCTAAATTTTAGTGTCCAAATGTATTATTTTTTATTTCGAAAACGAAAACAGATGAGTAAAGGACATCGGATTGCGAACAACTGGATCTGAAATCGTAGCTGAGTTTTAGCTGCTGGCGGTTAGCCTGAACGCCAGTATTTGATTGATCTTCCTCTTAATAGTTGTATGAAAAACCAAACTTCATTCCTATTAATTCAGCCTGAAGGCAGTGGACAGCAGCCAATTGCCGGCAGCACCAAATTGAGCAATCCTGATTAATAATCCCATAAACTTCAATCCCGGAAATTGAAACATTATTGTATTTTTTCTGTAACATGATTTAATTTATTTGTAACAATACTGTAACAATTTTAAGGAATTTTTGCACCGTAGAAATTCAATAAACTCAAATCATGAAAAAGTTAAAAAACCTTTTATTAGTAATTGTTACTCTTTTGGCGCTTAACGTAAGAGCCCAAGAACAAACCCAGGCTGAAAAATTGTCAGAAGTAAATGACAAGGTAAACGGCTTACTTGAAAGAATTGCTACTGACGAGGCAGATCTTCAGAAACTTACAAAAATTAAAGTTTCAGGTTACATCCAGTCCCAGTATCAGAATTTTGAGACTCCAACTTTGTTATCTAAATCGCAAAATTATTTTTCTTTGCGTAGAGTCAGGGTAAAATTTACTTATGAAGCTGCAGACGGTGTAAAATTTGTGTTACAGCCTGACTTTGCGCCAGGAAACCTCTCATTAAAAGATGCCTACGTCGTTGTAAACGACCATTGGAAAAAAGCTTTTAGCATTTGGGCAGGTAAATTCAACCGCCCTAACTATGAAGTTGAGTACTCATCCAGTCAACGCGAATTAACAGAAAGATCGTTGATTATCAGAACACTATATCCGGGAGAACGCGCAATAGGTGCCAAACTGGAGTTTAATCCTGTAAATGTTCCTATCCACATGCAATTGGCGCTTCTTAACGGAAACGACGGATTAACAATTGCAAATAGTGCCGGAACAAACCTGAATGCAACAGATAACATCGATTACGATAATTTTAAGGATATTATGGCCAGGGTTACCTACAACCTTCCACTTGGTAGTTTTGGAGGTCTTGATTTTGGTGCACATGGCTATTTTGGAGCAATCAAATCAAACGCAGTAAAAACTTTAAGTAGCGATTACACTACTCTAAGTGATATTAAATTTGGTGACAAGCTTTCAAGAAATTGGTTAGGTGGTGAATTTCAATTATTTGCAGATGTTTTAGGTGGTCTTTCGTTAAAAGGTGAGTACATTGCAGGAAAGAATGCAACTGTTGGTTACGCTCCTGTACCAGCCGCTGGAACCGTTGCTGCAATACCTGGAGTAGCTAACTTCCAGAATAATTTTGCAGGAGGTTACCTTTACCTGATCAAAAATCTGGGCAAGAAAAATCAATTTGCTTTCCGTTATGACTATTATGATCCAAATACGGATATCACAGGAAAAGATGTTGCTGTAAAAGGATTTACAAGCACAGATGCCACTTTAAAATCTAAGATGAGCGGGAAAGGCGATTTGGCTACTTCGACATTTGGTTTTGCTTTTCATCACTACTGGGATGACAATATCCGGATCACCTTTTGCTATGAGATTGTAAATAATGAAAAAGTAGGAACTGCCGGAAAGGTTGTTGACAGTTACACCACCGAAGCAGGTAACCCGGGCAAACTCGATTGGAGTAATTCAATCAACCAAAATGTGTTCACCTTAAGAATTCAGGCTAAGTTTTAATTGTATAGGCTTTTAGACTGTAGGCTTTTAGGCTAACAGGAATAAAAGCTGTAAACATTTAGATTTTTAAAAAATAATAAACAAAAAAAAATAAAACAATGAAAAAATTAAACGTATTAAGGTCTGCAATCGTGGCAGTATTACTTGGGCTAATTTGCTTTGCATTCACTGCAGCGCCTGAACGGATTACAGTTAAAGGATCAGATACCCTTGTAATTCTAGCGCAGAAATGGGCTGAAGTGTATATGAAAACGAATACCGGAGTATCCATCCAGGTTACCGGTGGTGGTTCAGGAGTTGGAATATCTGCATTAATCAATGGTGCAACCGACATCGCTAATGCAAGCCGTAAGATGAAAAATACCGAAAAGGATAAACTAAAAGCGAGATACAATACATTAGGTGTTGAAGTTGCCTGTGCTAAGGATGGTATAACTGTGTATCTGAATGCAGCCAGCAAAGTCAAAGAATTATCAATTGCGCAACTGGGCAAGATCTTTAGAGGTGAAATCACAAACTGGAAAGAAGTTGGCGGTGATGATCAATCCATTAAACTTTACGGAAGAGAAAACAGTTCAGGAACTTATGTGTTCTTTCAGGAAAATGTAGTTCAGGGCGATTACGCTTCGAGCTGCCAGACGCTGCCGGGAACTGCCGCAGTAGTAAATGCTGTTAAAAAAGACGCTTATGGAATCGGATATGGCGGCGCCGCATATGCAGAAGGTATAGCAATCTGCAAAGTAAAGAGAGATGATAACAGTCCGGCATTTGCTGCCACCGCTGAAACAATTAAAACAGGTGATTACCCTATTACCAGGTTCCTTTACATGTACCTGCGCAACAAGCCTACAGGTGAAATGAAAAAATATATCGACTGGATTCTTAGTCCTGAAGGACAAAAACTGGTAGTTGACATGGGCTATTTCCCTGTCAAATAAGATACCGAGTGATAGAAAATTACTGATATACAATTGATTCAAAAGCGAATAACCTCTTTACAGAAGTTATTCGCTTCCTTCGTTTTATAATTGATTCAATCAGTCCAAAGATCAAAACTTCATGACAAAAAAAACAAAAAAAGCAAAGACTTCACCTACTTCGGGAGACGAGCTGCATCATTCCGCCCTTATTGATATTACCCATAAACGATTCAGAATAGGGGACTTTCTTGCGGAAAAGGTAATTAAAGGAGTTGCTTTTCTCTCAAT
>CAIOOC010000908.1 GCA_903859795.1 uncultured Bacteroidia bacterium | reverse complement strand
GGTTAGGGACATGAAGTTCTCCTGGACTCTGGGAATTATTTTCCCTCTGATTGGATTAGGGATCGGTTTTGTAGTGGTTGGGATCAACAACTGGGATACGATGTTTGAAATAATGTTTATAATTGATGCAGTTGTTGTAATATGCTGCCTGATCCTATTCTTAAACAGGAGGTTTATCAGGAATAAGTCTTTGAATTTCTGATCTTACCAATAAAAGAAAATGAGTAGTCAGCTGACTACCCATTTGTCTGAACGATATATGTAAAAATCCCCCTCCACTTTCTCGGAAGAGTACGTCTATTTTATTTAACTTATCCAGTGGTCTGATAGCTGTGGTGTACTGTATGGGAAAACCGACTGTAAGTGCAATTTAATAATTCTAAACTGGCTGTCGTAGGTAAGGAACTTCTTCTTAATCAGTGATTGAAGTGCCGCTGAAATTTGTTCCTGGGTATATTTTCTTATCACATATCGCTTACAGAAATCTTTAAAAGAAAAAATGGATGGCGATGAAAGAATAGCATCAAAAAGTTCAGATTCCAGATCAGTAACATCATTTAAATGAAATAGCTTATCAACTGAAACGGTGCCTTGAAGCAGTGGGTTCGAATTTTCCATATCCATAACGCTTTAAATTAAATTCACTAGGCGCAATATAGATTCTGATTTGTGTAAATCTCTCTAACAAATAGTAAAGATTGTTAATAAAATTAGTGCTGGTTTTATTAGTTGAAATGCCTTATTACCAGCCATGACCGAGTAATTGGATATCTTGAGACCTTTAGATTAGCTTTGCTATACTTGATAGTACCTTTAAGAAATCTGAATTTTACTTTGCGGCAAGTGGTTCCCGCGATTTTCATGCGCGACAAAAGACGGGAGATTAAAAATGGCCCGACATGATTTCCCAATCTTTAAATCCATATCATAACGATGCTGATATTCATTAGAACAAACAACACTATTCCCAAAAAAAGATGTGCTTTTTCCGACTTTAGCAAACTGGAAATCAAGTCGCCGAATAAAATCCATGCAATCATACATGGAATGCCAACAATTCCGAAGATCATTGCAAACACGAATACACTCAAATGAACGTTATCAAAATGTGGCAAAAATGCACTTGCACCGCTTATAGCCATGATCCATGCCTTAGGGTTTATAAATTGCATAAAGAATCCCTGAAAAAAGCCTATTCTGGATTTTGAATCAACGGAACTGCCGGCGTTGAGTCTGCTCAGTACAATCGCCAGGTAAAAGAGCCAGCAGGAACTTATTATTTTTAATATTAGTTCCAGTGACGGGTTCTTTGCAATCATACCCGCAATGCTATATCCCGACAGATAAAGCAAGACTAAAAACCCCAGGAAGATTCCTGACATTAGTTTACCCGAATCTTTAAACCCAAAATTCCTTCCATACGAAAACAGGAGGTAATTATTTGGCCCGGGTGTTATTGTTGTCACGAATGCAAAAATCAGGTAGCCAGCAATATTATATTCTATCATTTTAATTCCTTAATCTGAACCTGTCAATCAAAAGTATTCTTTACAACCCGAGAAAGTGCCGGGGTTCAAAATTAGTCAATTTGAAAAGACTATTCCTCATTCAGGAGAGATCTAAATTATAGGCTTTAATCAGGTCTAAATTCAAAAATGATAGTGGTTAGGATTATTAGTTTCGAATTGAATTATTGTATTTATTTCTCCCATACTGATCCGCTCAGCTCCTTTTTGCGCATCAGGTCAATGTCAGGAATAACAACGATCACCCAAGGTTCAGCTGGTTCATTTATTTTACCTTCCCATTTCAGGGTCACTACATAATCTCCGGATTTAAAGTTAACTTTTCGAACCGGATCCTTCACTTCAAGATTATTTGATCTTAAAGAAAAAGTATGAAAGCCATCACCCTGAACTTTTGCTGTTATGGTGACGACTCTGTCTTTGGTTTTAGACTTTAAAATATCAAAATCATACAGTTCTCCGGACCCTGTATTGATTTGATAAATTCCCGAAGGAAGAAGTGTCCTTTTCTGTTCTCTTGCGTTACTTCTTAATACATATTCCCCTTCAGGCAAAACAGCGCTAAAGAATCCAGATGCATCAGGTTTAATAAATGTTTGACGTCCGGATAGCGTATTAGTGAATTCTATCACATCCTTTGAACTGCCCTTTACGATTGCCGGGCCTTCGAGGTCATGCATTAGCCAGATCCATTGTGTCACTGGATGTGTCCACACCTCTTTGTAAGTCCATGTACTCTGAACCGGCCAGTATGGAACATCTTTATCACCGCGTGTCTGAATCCCAACAGGAAGCGCCCCTACAATATCACCGGAGGACGGCGTATATAACGGGGTAAAATCATAGCCTTCGCCGTACATCGTACTTTGTGAAAACGGATTTCGTCCGACAACCCATTCAAGCTGATGCTGAGCCAGTTTTGCTGATTCCGGATCGTTACGCAGTCGTGCAGCCTGATTAAGCGCCTGTGCCTTAGGTAAAACTGTGCCAAAATGACCCCGGTAATCCATCCAGACGGGGAAAAGACGAAGGTAATGCCCTTTCCCCAATGGAATCCCGCTTAGTACCTGTTGGCGAAATGACTCCTGTCTGGTTCCCGGAACCTGAAGATATTCATCATCGGTATATATCGATGCAGGGAGTACACCATAAGGTTCGGTATATTTTGCAATTTTCTTCAGATACTCGGAATATAATGCAATTGCAGAATACCATTTCATCCAATCCGGGTGATCAGGATATGCCTCACACAAAAGGGTAAGAGCTACAATAGGCTCCTGTTCATGGCCCCGGTGGACATAATGAAGAATATGTTCTTTCGATGGACTTGTATAAAAGAACCCAATAAGGGGGACATCCCAGTCAGGCTTTTTACGTTGCTGAGATTCAAGGATTACGCGGGCCAATTCGGTTGCTTTTATTTCATACTTTTTATCTCCTGTTGATTCCCACAGTTCAACAGATGCTATAATTCCTTGAGATGCCAGTTCATGGACAACATTCCCGGAATCAAATGAACCTGTAAAAGGCTCCTTAGATGAAGGGTTCTCAGTAAGGTTAAGTTTATCTGTTGCAAATTGCCAATCGGCTTTTGCCATTTTTAATGAAAAAGCAGCTAAACGGGGATCTTTTTCTTTAAGTACCCTGGCTGCAATTGCCTCGGACGATGCTGCTTTAAAATTCGTTCCTGGTGAATTCCTCGCGGTCGAAATAACATCATCATCGTCCCCGATAATTCCGTTTGTCCGGCGACTGCTTATCGACCCCTCATTACGATACCCATCTCCAAAACTGGTTTTAAGGATCCAGTCAAGTCCCCATTCTCCCTCTTCGAGAAGTCTGTCATAAAGTTTAGTATTCTCCCCTCTCTGATGAAGTTTTTCTGCAAGACTAAACATGGCATAAACTGCATCTCCGGTATTGCCGAGTCCCTGGGTAAAATCACCGGCATCGTGCCAACCACCATTAATGACGATACTCCTGTCGCCGTGAGTACACTTCCAGTCGCGGTGACAAGAACCATGTACACCGGGAATTGAAAACCCACACCGTTCAGAATAGTAGAAGTTCAGTGCTTTCCATATAGTCTCTTCCCACACATCGGGATGAATATTAAACGACCGGGTGACTGTTTCTCCGGCCTTTAAGATATATGACCCATTATCCTGAACCTCAGAAAAATCAAGAAGTTGAAAGTTCCCAAGATGTGTCGTGACATTTTGAATCGGTTTATTTAGAACTGTTTCGCCAGATTTCTGATCAATCAGGCTAAATTCGTCTGCCTTGAGATTATTGGCGACGGCACTTTTGGTTGCTCCTGTCTGGTAACCCGTATGACTGAATGATATTCGTCCAGGCCAGACATCCCAACCTTCAATATATTCCGGTTCTACCTTTTGTAATTCAAGGTCATCAAAATAGTAAGATAAGGTATCTGTTGCTTCAGGCTCATTTCCTGCCAGCCAGGAAGAGATCTCAAATTTCGAGATTTTGTCGCGGCTCACATTCCCGATTTCCCATACAATATGGTTCCAAACTTTATTTTGTAATAGAACAGTATTTTCACCCTCCTGGGCAAAAAGTGCAGGAAGCTTCTCATTGCCTTCATTAAAAAGTCTCATTTCGAGCCAGTCCTGATAGTATCCCGGACAATCAGGATATATCCAAAAAGAAATTCTATTGAACTTGCTAAGATCTTCGTTTTCAAACTTACGGGAAAGTCCGGCAATACCCCATCCACGACCACTTTTAGGACCTGGCCCCTCCATTTTTGTAGGCAATCTCATTAACAGTGAACGCTTGCCGCTATGAGTTTGATCAAATGAGTAGCTCATTCGCGTGACCATCTGCTTTGACTCAACAATTTTTGCTGTTACCCTGGCATCGACAACCGATATCGCCCCAATTGTAAAAGGTGTCCAGGGGCCCGGGGTTTCCATATCATCCAGAAGTCTGCTTTCGTAAACCTTTTTGTTTTGCCATCGGAAGGCGGCGGAATTCTCAACCTTAATCTTCATAGGCTCCTGAGCCCTGGTAATTAAACCAATAGCAAGTAATAAAAAGATGATTCTTATACTCATTTTATAATAATTTGTATTTTTAAAAATCTATTGGAATCCTGCCCAGGCCGGAAAATGAAAACATCAATAAATATAAATTAAATTACATATGAAAAGGATAATTTTCGGACTAATCGGTTCGCTGGTCAGCATTATTTTATTTTTGACTGGTAATTTATTGATTCTAGAACACCAGGCTTCTGTGATTTCGGCGGGAAGACCTGTTGAAAAAGACACAATTCAGAGATCTGCTTTATTAATAATAGATATTCAGGAGGTTACGACAGGAGATCTTTCCACTAACGAAAATTACAAGAAATCTTCAGGCGAGTTAATTGCTAAAATTAATTCTATAATTGGAACATCAACCGGGAAAAATATACCGGTAATTTATATTCGGAACGAGATATCGAATTGGGGAGTTAATCTTCTGAATAATTCAATGGAAAAAGGGAGTATAGGAGTGCAGTTTGATAAACGATTGTCTATAGCCACAAACTATATTATTATAAAAGAAAAAAATGATGCTTTTAGCAATCCAAATCTTGATAGTATTTTAATTGCCCACAAAATAAATAAACTTATTGTGGTTGGATTAGATGCTGCCTATTGCGTTAATAGTACCATATCTGCGGCTTTAAATAGGAATTACAGTATTTCCGTTATTCGTGACGCAGTAATTTCCGAGAACGATTCACTAAAGAATCTTATGATGGATGAATTTGTCAGAAAAAAAATTGACTTAATAAGTACCACTGAT
>CAIOOC010000907.1 GCA_903859795.1 uncultured Bacteroidia bacterium | reverse complement strand
GGTCCAACATGAATATTACCAAAACAACATACCCGATCATGAACGCATGTGGTGACGAAATACAAATTATCCTTCGAATAATCGTATCCTTTCATCCGGTTTGGTTTTCGTTCATGGATCATACCAGCTTCCCTTCAAAAGCCTTTTTCAAAATACTTTGCCTTAATGATTCAATTGTCTGAACCATGATTTTTATGATTTAAAGATAAACATGATTTTTGACAAGCTCCCCGCTAAAGGCCTTTTTCAATATCGATTGTTTTAACGATTCTGCTTGCAGTAAACTTTGGGTGATGGTCTCTTCTATTTTATCACACACAGTAAGTTTGCTTTCTAATTCATCAACAATAAGTTGCTGTTCTTTTAAAGGTGCATAAGGAATTAATGTCGCTTTAAGTTGAGTAGTATTAATTCTGGGTCTAGTTGCTCCATGTATTTGATTAATAAGTTGATTTCTCATTGCTTTTGTTGAGAAATAATAAGCGAGATATTTTCTATTGATCTTTTTATCTGAAACACGGACAAGAAAACAATCCGCCTTATTAATTGCTTTTTCTATATAATCTGGTAAAATCACGGACCGGATACTTTCGGAAATAAAGGAAGAAAAAATAATATCTCCCTTGCCTACAGTATGGTTTTTAATTGTTTCATATTTCTCTGATGAAACATAGGTTTTGTATTCATTTCTGAATTCCATTTCACCAATATTTTCCAACCGTATTACTCTAATTCCTTCATCAATATAATCTATGCTTTTAAGATTTGAGCCAAATGGACCATCAGATATTTTTTCCACGACACTTTTTAGTTCAACAATTTTCCATCCTTTTGGCAAAATGTCTGAACTGTGATTTTGATGATTAATCTGATTGCCCTGATTCTTTTCAAATTCATTTTTTAAATCCTGTTCATCTCCTAAATCACAAGAATCATAGTTCAGACTTAGTTTCCCTTCAAAAGCCCATTTCAACAAACTTTGCCTGTAAATCTTTAATTGCTGTTGTGCTAATTGAAGTTGCTGCTTCCCATTCTCTAAATCACTAAGTAGTTCTTCTATTTTGGATACAATGGCTTGCTGTTCTGCAAGGGGGGGAGTGGGAATTGGTTGAGAGAAAACATCTTTATCTCTTACAGCAGGGTATGAACTCCCAGTCTGCAAGTCATTTAATGGTTGAAGAAAACTCTGTGATATAGAATAATAGAAGATGAATTCTGAAGTTATGATCCTTTTATTCCCCCTTATAACACAAAATCCTGATGATGCAATTTGCCCATCATGAATCATATTTTCAACTAATGCAATATTCTTCAAATAGGTTCTTACTGTAGAAAATAGAATATCACCAATTTTGACAATTTGCTGAGCTCTTGATGGTGCATCCTTCCACCTATAATTTTTATGAGCAAGAATCTTATTTGTGTTGTTATCAATCCCACCAATATCCAAATATAAAAGTTCTTCTTCCAGATCCTTCCCTTTTCTGTTTACCTTTTCAATTCTTTCACAGATTTCTCCCAACTTCTTTACCTGCCAATGCTTTGGTATGCTTCGGGGATGTTCTGCACTCGTATTATTTAGTTCACTCATTTATAAACGGTGTAAATGTCATTTTCGAAGCTGTAAATTAGGTTGTTGCCGGTTTTTGTTAAAAACATTATTTCATTTTGCTGAAAAAACTACTATTTTTGAACCTGAAAGTCTGATCTGCACGAATGTCGACTCCATGTCGTTTCAAGGGTTAATCCAAGATTAGTGTAAAGGTGGACTTTTTTTATTTCCTATTGTTAGTGGGTTCTTCGGCCCAGAATAATCAATTATTTTATTTCTGATGCAATATATTGACGATCAATTTTCTCCAGCACATTTTCATTAAAAAGGTTTTGATTGGCATAGGAGATGTTTTTCTCATGGGCCAGCTTCCCCACAACAATGGCAGGGTGAATTTCAAACTGAGCCGCACACGAGACTATTGATTGCCGGGAGAGGTATTTGATTTTCGGCTTCAGGCAGTTGTAGATCTCATTATGTTTTAATTGTCCGCCGGCGATTGAATTCGCTTCCTCCTCAACATCGCAACGCTCTTCATTGTTAAAGTTATCGACAAAAAACGTTTCGGGCGAGTTCATGTGATTGAGAATATGGGCAATTTCATGCGCTACAGTAAACCAGAAATTGTCGATCCGCTTATACCTTCCCGTATATACAACAACCGGATTTTCATGAATATAGAATGCTGCACCGTCAAGATATGTCTTTTGCAGATGGGGCAATACAAAGAAGATTACCCCCGCCCTGTTGAGTTGATGAATAAATCTGTTGGTCCCGTCGGCCTCAATGGTGTAATGATGAAGCGAATTATAGAGCTCCGTCAAAAGTTCCTTATTATAAGTAACTGCCTGATAATTCTGAGCGGTCAGCATAGCCTTATGGTACCAGGTATAGGTGTACGCGGCATTATATTGGTTAAAACTTTCTGATTTGCGCGCTAACAGAGGTAAGGTTTTCAGATCCCATGCATCAAAATCAAGTTCATCTGTCTGCCAATAGGACAAAACACTGCGATATAATTCATTAAAGTGTTTAAATTCGGGCAGCCATTTTTTTTTGATCATATCCCGGATCGGCATCCTGGCAAAAATCTTAGCCTTAATTTCAGCATGAAATTCCTTTTCCGATTTTTCGCTTCCGAGCCACAGCCGGTAGTTGGCATCTAAACTCAGCCAATATTGGGGCGATGTTTCAAAAACTTCTCCCAAAACTTTGGCCATATCAAGCGTAATTGCCTGCTTATCCTGTAATATTTTATTTAAGTGTTTGATGGTTATGCCCATCACTTCAGCCAGATCTTCCTGGCTCCAGCTCCGGTAATCCATTTGTTCGCGGATAAAATATCCCGGGCCAAACTTTCTTGCAGGTCTTAGTTTATTCGTTGTCATTGTGGTGTGATTTTTCAAGCGTAATGATCCGAAATGTCAATAATGAAAAATTCTCCTACAGTATTTTCAGTGTTTTGCCATTCAATAATC
>CAIOOC010000906.1 GCA_903859795.1 uncultured Bacteroidia bacterium | reverse complement strand
TAAGAATCTTTTATGAACCTATCCGAAAAAATCCGGTCGTCAGGCGAGAGGTTTGGGTGAATATGGGCATCAGGTGTGATACGTCCCTGCAACTGATCAAAATACTGTCTTACGAATTTACCGGATCTGCCGTAATAGCCATTCATAAAATCACTGATCACCTTGTCTGCATCACAATCCGGGTTCCAGAACAGCCGGGCAATAAGGTATGATCTGAGTTCACTGAATTCGCCGCCCCTGCACTGATAGGCACCCTGCTCCATAATGCCGATTGATTTGTTGTCTCTGAAGGTTTGAATATTCGGCTGAAGTACCTTAAAATTGGGATACGGGAGGAGAAAGTGGGCAAAATCGACCACATAATCCCAGATATATAGATGTGGTGCCAATACTGACCAGCTCGTAAGGTCTTTTAGAAATAACTGGTTTTCAGGACACGACGATTTAAAATCATGTGAAAAGCAGCATTCAATACTGCATAGCCGTACAACGACATTGCTGCGCGGATGGATATGTTTTGGAGGAGTGCGCGTATACAAATAGGCCAGGGTTCCGATAAACTTGTCAGGAAATTCTTTTTCGACCGATTCTGCAATCTGATTAACAAACCAGATCATAATTCCCGATTCGCCACCTTCCCGCTTTACAATTTCCTGGCATTTTTCACACTGGCAAGGATTATACCAGTCGTTTTGTGAGACATCATAGATAAGATACTCAGGACTCTCGCGCATCCGTTTTTTTATCCTCTCCGTCATAATCTTCAGAACATCTGGATTTGAAAGACACAATTGGGCCTGTTCGTGAATTCGTTTGCCACTGATCAGGCTGTAATATTCGGGGTGGTCAGCGAAAAACTCCGAGGGAGGCATCAGGGGATAAAAAGTATGCACCGCCCAGTAGCTCTCCACTCCACCCGGTTGTTTCCGGTACCCCATGGCACCGTTGACCCTGTTTCTTGCAGCCCACTCAGGATTGAAAGCTTCAGCATAGAAGTCATTCCTTACACGAACTCCCGGACGCTCAGAATGCTCAAAATAATTAAAAACCAGTTCATCTCTTTTAGGTATATTAGTTACCGTTGGTGTGTACCACCTGCACCCAAATTCATTTTCAAGAAACGACATTACCCCATACATGGTTCCCCGTAATTTGCCGCCATAAATCAAAATATCGGCTCCCGAATTGCAGTACCGAAACGATTCATCCGGATCAGCAGGAGCATCATCACCCGTTCGCTGCTTAACCTGCTGATTATATCCGACAATGATCTGATGTCCATCGTACTGCTGATCCAAAGCGAGAATTGGCATTTCAACACCGCTTATCTCTTTAATCCAGTGCTGAAGTTCACCCGCTGCCCATCGCTCAGATTCGGATGCTCCGGCATCAAGTGTGATCCTGTAATCAGATTTACCGTTTGAAAACAAGGTGTGACCTATCCGGTTTCCTGCAAAAAAAGAATACTGCTGACGGATAATTTCGCCATTGATGAGTCTGATCCTTACATCTGCAGTATAAGGCTGAAAATCATCTGGTTTAAGGTTGATTTTTCCGCTGAAAACGTCACTGCGCTGTTCTTTTGCAATGCTCCTTTTGCGGGCATCAAAAATTTCAAATTCAAGATTTTGGACAACCTGTTTCAAAACCGAATCAGTAAATTTTGAATCTACTTTAGCCTGACCATCCAAACCGGCATTTACCGTTAGAAGATCTCCTCTTTCAGCCAATTTGTCTGGCGAAAATGGATGAAACCTGGCACAAAATCCGCCGTTTCCATATCGTTCCTCAATCTTAAAAAGGAGGCAGTTTTTCCCTTTATTGAGCCGCACCGGAATCAGGTCGCCGTCAACATGAATTCCCCTGGGGGTATGGTATTCCCATATTTTCAGACCGTTAAGCCACACATTGCCCCCGTCGTGGGTTCCAAGACCAATGAACCATACACCGGTAGCATCAGCCTGAATTTCTGTATAGGCATACGAAAATACGGGGTCCTCAAATCCAACAGATTTATCGAGCTGAATGATTGAATCGGGCGAATTGTAAAGCTTCCATTTTGCAAATCCTTTTGGATATTTTACGACATCCCCGGTTTTGATGGTCAGATTTTTTTCTCCACCCGCTTTTGTCAGATAGTCCTGACTGAAACCATCCACGAATCCGGGAAGGTATTC
Source organism: uncultured Bacteroidia bacterium (assembly GCA_903859795.1). GTDB lineage: Bacteria > Bacteroidota > Bacteroidia > Bacteroidales > Prolixibacteraceae > JAAFHB01. The sequence continues at coordinate 153 of CAIOOC010000906.1, read as the reverse complement.
CATCGATTGCTTCGGATCCTTTGGCCGCTGTAATGGTATCGGGCCACACAGCAGCCATGATTTGATCCACTCGCCAGGGATAACATTTTTCACTGGGGTCTGCTGTGAATCTGCTGACCCTATAAAGAAAAGTATAATGAATGTGGAAATTAG
>CAIOOC010000905.1 GCA_903859795.1 uncultured Bacteroidia bacterium | reverse complement strand
GTTAAAAGTATTTTAGAATTTAATATTAAGACCAATTGTATAAATCGCAGGAACCGGATAGGTTACATCATCATATCCATTGGCAACTTCCGGGGTAAAACCCTGGTATTTAAAATGAGTCAATGGATGTTCTGCAGTTAAGAATATTCGGGTTTGCGGGAAATTGCCGTTTAACCAGGTAGGATTATTGAAGGTGTAACCTACCTGAACATTCTGTATCCTCCAGAATTTACCATCGTTCACAAAATAATCAGACATCTTTTGATTCCATACTTTTAAGAGTCCTGCAGAGGATGTATATTTATTGGAAGTGCCATCCCCGTGCCAGCGATTTACGGCAAGATCCGCATCAAGGTTGCCATCATTGGTCCAGAGCATTTGACCACGTCTGCGGTTGAGAATAGAATTCCCGGATTGTCCGTAGAAAGAGGCAGTCAAATCAAAGTTCTGATATTTTAGTCCAATATTACCGCCATACGTTAGGTTAGGAAAATAAGATCCCAGTATCACTCGGTCATTACCGTCGATCTTACCATCATGATTCTGGTCCACATATTTATAATCTCCCGGGACCAGACCATTGGCCACTGCAATCGGATCTGCAGTTATTTGTGCCTGGTTTTGGTATACACCGGCAATTTTCCAACCGTAATAAGCATTTAGGGGTTGTCCCACATACGAGCGCTGCTGGAATTCAGCCGTGCCATAATTGATGTAAGGTTGTCCGTAAAGATCGCGAACCTCGTTTTTAAGTGTTGCAAAATTGACTCCTACGCTATAGCTAAGCTTATCGGTAATCTTGTCACTCCAGTTAAGTGTGCATTCAAACCCTGAATTCCTGATGGTACCTACAGCCTTCAAAACACTTCCTCCAATTAAAGGGATATTAACCGGAATGGCAGCGTTCTTTGTGTCGCGGCTAAAATAATCAATGTCGGCAGTTAAACGGTTATGCAGAAACCGGGCAGTTATCCCAACATTGGTTTCCTGAGTTTTTTCCCATTTGAGAGTAGAGAAAGTATTTTGTGCAACTGTCCCTGTAACCAGATTCCCACCCATGGTCGTTTTCACAATTGAGGTCGTCCTGGCTCCGTCACTGGCCTGAATATGATCATTTCCAAGTTCCCCCCAGCTTGCCCGCAACTTTAGAAATGGCACATAATCGTTGTTTTTCAGAAATTCTTCTTCGGATACTACCCAGCCGGCACCTACAGTGGGGAAATAACCCCATTTTTGCTGGTATTTCGAACTTCCGTCAGCACGCATAGTACCGTATAACAGGTACTTTTCCTGGTAGTTATAGGCAGCTCTTCCAAAATAGGAGAATCCAAATTGGTGCAGACCATCATCGCCCACTGCAGTACTGGGTTTAGTAAGCGATTGACTGATATACCAGGACTGTGGCTGGTTCGGATCAAAATCAACTCCCTGGGCGGTAAGATACTGAAAAGTTTCGTCCTTATAAGAGGTACCAGCCATTAAAGTCAAGTTATGGCCGCCCAAACTTTTAGTGAAGGTTAAAATATTGTCCCAATACTGGTTCATGTACGATGAATTGTTCTTGGTAATTGTACCGTGAGGATTCTGGAAATTGTTATCAATAAACCAGGGTAAATCAACAACCCGCTGATTTACCTGAGTGTAACTATTATTATAGGTGGATTTAAAGGTTAAGACTTTTGGTATCAAAGTAATTTCCATATAGATTGTTGCCAGCGCTTTCAATATCTTCTGTTGGTCCTGATTACTGACCATGGTCGGAAATGGATTTTGCCCGCTTCTGTAACCAAGAGGATCGGCACCTGCATATTTGAATGGGCTGGCAGCACTATTGGTCAGGTCAAAAACCGGGAATATTGGCACTGCAAAGTAGGTATTATTCCAGGCATTACTGGCATCTATGTATTTTGTCGCATTGCTGAATATCATGTTTTCTCCCAGAGTAAGCCATTTTGTCGCTTTTATATCAGCTTTGGAACGGAGATTCATACGCTCGTAATTATTCAACTCCTTCAAGGTTCCATCCTGATAGAAATAATTTACACCAAG
>CAIOOC010000904.1 GCA_903859795.1 uncultured Bacteroidia bacterium | reverse complement strand
TATTCGAATCCTGTCATAACTTCTGTAAAATAGGGGAACGGATTTACCGGCCTGGACTTTGGATAGGAAGCCATCAGAAGGGCCGCCTCATCGCCAAGGACATAACTCCTGAAACAGTTGAAATGGTCAGAGAAGTCGGGCAGATAATTATATTTCATAATGCTTTTCAGTGTGGTGCCAACATTTTCTTTTTTGACCAGATAACCCAACCCGCAAACATGAGCCAGATACTGACCCACAAGCTGATCAACCAGACACCCTTCACCAAGCTGATACTCGGGATTTCCATAGTCGGATGATCCCATTCCTACCAGTTGCTCAGCAGGAATATCTTCCTTTTTTGGAACCTCAACCTTATGAATATAATATTCTCCATTAAAGAGGTTTTCATCGGTCCATTTACTGCCACTTTCAAAAAGCTTACGGCACTTCGAAGCCATCTCCTTGTCTTTCATATATTTTGCCATCTCCTCCATGGCACGCAACGCACCGAGATACCAGATGGTCATCTGCGGATTAGGTCCATAATATTCGACATCCATCGTATTGTGTTGAACCCCTTCCATAACCCCATCCTGGTTTGCATCCCATCCTCCCTTAATCCAGGCATAACTAAGGGCACTTTTGGCATTGGGATACAATTTTTTCAGAAAATCATCATCTCCAGAAAGTTGCCACTCCCTAAATAGTTTTATGATACTCCCCATCTGTCCGTCGGCTGCAACCTTATTAAAATCAGGAACGCTGTCGAGAGGCAGGTTTACCCGGAATCGCATCAAGCCGCTGCTTTTTGTTGCCTGAGCAAATTCAACATTGCGGAACGAACGCGCCAGGTCTCCAAAGAGGAATGCCGTTGCGGTTTCATAATTCCAGACATGGGTGCAGGTACCGAAACAACAACCTTCCTTATCCCCGCATCCTTCCCAGGCAAAAAGATTACCGTCAGAAAGCCGGAAAACGGTCTGAGTTCTTAGAGTGCTTACATTGAATAAGGCGGACTCTTTTACTGCTTCAGGAATATCGCTTTTGCAAAATGCATTTACAAATTCGATGGTTTTATTCTCCAGTTGTCCAAGTTGCGGAACGGTCTTTATCGCGACATCCCATGCTCCGTTGTATTTAGTGGCATAATAATTTTTTAGCGGTTTAGTTGCCCAGGCACTCCTGTTTGGGAAATACCAGGAAATCATAAACCTAATTGTCTTTTTGCCATTTGCAGGTAAAATATCGCTGGCAGCAAGAGAGGTCATCGGTTTAGCAGAAACCGTATCAGTTTTATCATCAAGTTTTCCATCCGAAGAAAGATCATCCCAGAAATCGAGCATCGAGGAGCCCCAACGTTCAGGTAGCCATGCTGTACGGTAAGAGATATCTCCTTTTGAAGTGGTTACAAGAGCCATCTCGCCCCATTGATCCGTTTTTTTATCAACGCCCTCGGAAGTAAGATGTATTCCGCTTAGGCCCGGATCTTTTCTAAACGTATTCTTATTCCCTAAAGCTTTCCCTGCGCTTCCATCTTCGCCAATAAAATTTTGCATGGTTCCGCAAACACTGAATGAAATATCTTTATGCGATCTGTTTGTCAACTCAAAATCAATGATAGCCATTGGAATACTGCTGTTGTCAATATCGCCGGGTATCAGAGGGTTAAAGGCCTTAATCTTTACCGAAACGGGTACTTGCGGCGTTTTGAGATTTACTTCACCAAAAGGATATGCCGAATCAAAAGATACATCGCTAAACCTGGGAAGACCATGATTCGTAGCGATCGCCCCTGAATTTCCTTCATACGAATAAAATGGTACCGGCCCTTCCAATAACCGAAGATCTTTTTTACCGTCAATTTCGGTGAAAAGGGTGAAAAAAGTGGAGTTTTGTCTGCCAGATCCCGGGTTGTATCCCTTTGCAGGACGGTTCATGATTTCCCAGTCCTGGAGATTACCCCTTCCACCAAGAGAAACCGTACCGGTTCCAATTCCACCAATAGGAAGTGCTATCCGATAGGTATGCTCCTGATCGTAGTGTTTTAAAACAGGCCATTCTGCGCCATTGAAACTTTCAAACTGCGTTACAGACGCAAAGGTTGATGATGGAACGATTTGAGGAAGTACAATAGCTCCTGCCACCATAGCTCCGGACCGTTTAAAAAAATCTCTTCGTGTAGTTTTACTGATCATATCGTTTAATTTTTGTTGTTAGTTATACCTGGAATAAAAAATATTACACAAATTAAATGTTCTAAGTGCCCATCACCACCCGAACCAGATGTCGCTTCCCATCCTTAACAGGAATAATTATATTTCCCCTGACCTTTTTATCATCAAGAAGAATCGATTTTACACCCTGGCCCACGTTATCCGGATTAACAACCTGAATGAGGTAATGATCACCTCTGAAATCTCTCTCCACGGTAAATCCTGGCCAGTCCGATGGAATTTTAGGGTCAATAAGTAAGCCTTTCAACTCAGGACGTATCCCTAAAATATAATAGACATACGAATGCCACATCCAGTTAGCCCCTTCTCCCAGGTTCCACTTAAACTGACCAAGCCCGGCTTTTGGATGATCAGGTCCTACGTAATTTTCAGCATAGACATAAGGCTCAGCCCTGTAACGTTCAATGTTTTCGCTGATGTATGGAAGGGAAGCCGGCTTGTACATAGCCCAGGCCAGATCAGGCTTTCCGGCCAGACATGCCGCCATTATGGCCCAGCCAGCCGGCCGCGGATAGATGCAGGCATTTCGCCACCCTGGAGCATATTCCGACTGAACGCCGACATGCTTGTCCGGATGGGTATAGGAAGGCATAAAAAGTAGTGGTCCAAACGGACTCAACAATTCATTTCGGACAGACTCCATCGATTTTTCTGACCGCTCCTGATCTGCAACCCCTCCGATTACAGACCATGCCTGGGAATTAAGATAAATTCGCCCCTCCTTATTTTTGGAAGAACCGATCGGAACAGGGTCTTTTTCACCATCAGCAAAGGCATAAATATACCAATTTCCATCCCATGCATAGTGATTGCAGGCATCTTTTATGATTTTATATTTAGCCATCCATGCTGTGGCTTTATCTTCATGTCCTGCAAGGGATGCAATAGCAGCAAATTCTTTGAGAAAATAACACAATTGCATTCCATACATAATACTTTCCGCCTTCCCTTCACTGCTCATCCGGTTAATCTCATCATTCCAGTCACCGACCCCTTTGTTTACATAAGGAAGGCCTCTCGGACTGATCCCGTTCAGGCTGTATTCTATACCCTTTACCATATGATCAAACACTGTTCCAGGTTCTCCCAATACAAAGGGGATCTGCTCCTTGAGAAAATCAAAATCACCAGTCTCTCTTAGATACAATGAAACAGAAATGAGCCCCAATACTTCATGATGATGTGAAACTTTAAACCCATTCAAAGGCGTTTGAGTTGGCATTTTAAAATCAACATCGTCGTATAACATCGCCGGTGCAGATGCAGTCAGCAGCGTAGTTTTAGGATCTTCATATTGCATGGCCATGTTCCTCCGGAT
>CAIOOC010000903.1 GCA_903859795.1 uncultured Bacteroidia bacterium | reverse complement strand
TAAAAACAATCAATCCAATTTGTGGGAACCCTTTTCAGAAAGAGGTATTGGTAAATTCAACTATACCCGTAACTTATACAAAAGTAAATTTGGCAATAAAATTATATTCGAAGAAATCAACCTTGAACTTGGAGTAGGTTTTCAATATGGCTGGTATAATAGCGAAAGATTTGGATTTGTCAAAAAGTCGGTAATCAATAACTATAACGCTGATAACGTAACTATTGATATCCTCGATGGAATAAAAAATATTCTTCCTTGTGGCATCGATTACGATTTCCAGAATACATACAGCAATTTGCTCGATGCCTATAAAAAGTGCGAGCTCCTTGAAGATACAAAACTAGGCCTATATATTCTGAGCTCAATTCCTATTGACCGCCCTGAACCGAGCGAATCGCTTAAAGCAACAACAGTTTGGTCATCCGGAGTTAACAAGGATACAAAGATTCTTATTTCAAATATTCAGGTTGAAAACTTCAAGAAAGGGGAACTTGTTGAGACTGAAACCGACATCCGTGCAAGGCGCGGGGCATATTATACATGTCAGAATTTTGAGCTTGAGAGAGATGCCCGGAAAGAGTGGATGATTGTTGCAGAAATCAATCAGGGCAGTAGTGCAGTAGCAAACCTTAATCACACTTTACAGATTACGACAGACATTGAACAGCTCGTTTACGCTGATATTGACAAAGGAACAACAAACCTGATTAGAATCGCTTCAAAGAGCGATGGACTGCAGAAGGGAAATGATGAATTGTGTTCTGTCCGCCATTTCTCAAACACACTTTTCAATGTGATGAGGGGTGGAATATTCCCCAATAATTACCTGATCGATACAAACGATTTTCGTCTTTTTGTATGGCAGATCAATAAAGAGGTAAGCGTTGAAAACAAAATCTGGCTTGACCAGCTTTCTGGGGAAATTAATCAACCGGAACTGGTTAAATTGGCAGCGAACACTTTAAACCCTCACCTGATCCGGATTTGTTACGAATATCTTTCACTCACATTTAGCCGCCGCCATGGCGATCCAAGTCGCCCATGGAATCAGTTCTCGATTGAAACTAAAAATGAAGATGGCTCTGTAAAACTTAACTACCAGGGAAACTGGCGCGATATTTTTCAAAACTGGGAAGCACTGGCCATTTCCTATCCCGAATTTCTGGAGGGTATGATCAGCAAATTCGTAAACGCGACTACCATCGATGGCTATAATCCATACCGGATCACCCGCGAAGGGATCGACTGGGAGTGTCCCGAACCTCACGATCCCTGGGCTTATATCGGTTATTGGGGAGATCACCAGATAATTTACCTTCAGAAACTCCTCGAGTTATCTGATCAGTTTCATCCTGGCAAGCTCGATGAAATGCTTACAAGGGAACTTTTTGTTTTTGCCAATGTTCCATACAGAATAAAATCGTACACCGAAATCGTAAAAAATCCGAAAGATACTATTGAGTTTGATTATCCACTAAACGATAAAATAACGGAACTGACCAAACAAACCGGGGCAGACGGACGATTATTGAGAAATAGTAAGGGTGAGATTCACCGGGTAAACCTGACCGAAAAAATGCTGATCACCCTATTGGCCAAGCTCAGCAATTTTATTCCTGAAGCAGGTATATGGCTCAACACCCAGCGTCCGGAATGGAATGATGCCAACAACGCACTTGTGGGCATTGGTACCTCAATGGTTACACTCTATTATTTGCGACGTTTCCTGAAGTTTTGGTCTGATCGGTTCTGCGAAACTTTAATTCAGAAAATAACTGTTTCTGATGAAGTTAAAGCTTTATTCGATAAGATATTTTCCCTTTTTGCCGAAAATACTACCCTTATAGATTCCGGTTTTTCAAATGCCCAAAGACGGCAATTTGCAGATTATCTTGGTGAGGCTGGAACCGTTTACAGAAACGCTGTCTATCAAAAGTCTTTATCTGGTAGCCAAAAGGTTATTCTGGTTAAGACTTTGGTTGAATTTATGCAATTGGGTATCAGATATATGGATCAATCGATCAAAGTAAACAGGCGGCAGGATGGACTTTATCACGCCTACAACCTGATATCGTTTTCAGATCAAAGTGTTTCAATCCGTTATTTGTACGAAATGCTCGAAGGGCAGGTGGCTGTTTTAAGTTCCGGTTATCTATCGGTCCAGGAAAGTCTGGATGTTCTTAATTCTCTGAAAAAGAGTGCTTTGTTCCGTAAAGACCAGTATAGTTATCTGCTTTACCCCGATCGCCAGTTGCCGTTGTTTATCCAGAAAAATAATATCCCTGAAGCTAAGGTAAACACATCAAAATTGCTTAGTAAATTAATTGCCGATACCGATCTGACCATTTTAAGTAAAGATGATTTGGGTAACTGCCATTTTAACGGATCATTCAGAAATGCCGGGATGCTCGAAAATGCCTTGAACCAGCTTGATCAGACAAAATATGCCGCACTTCTTTCCGAAGAAAAGGATATGATTCTTGCGATGTTCCTGGAATTATTTGATCATCAATCCTTTACCGGCCGCT
>CAIOOC010000902.1 GCA_903859795.1 uncultured Bacteroidia bacterium | reverse complement strand
GTTAAAAGTGTTTTTCTCACTCGAATTAATTGAAAAGGTTCAAAAACGGGGAATTATTTGGTCCAAAAACAGATTTATTGGTTGATCACGGATCGGTGCAATAAAAATACAAAATAAATCCCTTTTCAGGAAAAAGTCAGTAAACGCTTTGAAAAATATGGTTATTTTGCGAACAATTTGATTGTTTAATCCTTTCAAAAAGAATTTTAAATGGGAAAAGTTTTAATCATTGGTGCCGGCGGAGTTGGAACTGTGGTGGCACATAAAATGGCTGGTTTACCTGATGTTTTTACAGAAATCATGCTTGCAAGCCGGACCAAATCCAAATGCGATGCGATTGCCGCTAGAATTGGAGGGAATAGGATTCAAACTGCTCAGGTTGATGCTGATAATGTACCGCAACTGGTATCTTTAATCCACTTTTTTAACCCGGATCTTGTCGTTAATGTTGCTCTTCCATACCAGGATCTGACAATTATGGATGCATGCCTTGAAACCGGGGTTTCATATCTTGATACAGCCAATTATGAGCCAAAAGATGAAGCCAAATTTGAATACAGCTGGCAATGGGCTTACCAGGACAGGTTTAAAAAAGCCGGGTTAACTGCAATCCTGGGGTGCGGTTTTGATCCCGGAGTTACGAGTATTTTTACTGCCTGGGCTGCCAAATATGTGTTTGATGAGATCCAATACCTTGATATAGTTGATTGTAATGCCGGTGATCATGGGAAACCGTTTGCCACGAATTTTAACCCGGAGATCAACATCCGTGAGGTTACCCAAAAGGGAAAATACTGGGAAAATGGTGAATGGGTTGTAACAGAACCGCACGAAATTCATAAACCGCTCACTTATCCGCACATCGGGGAGCGCGAATCTTACGTAATTTACCACGAAGAACTTGAGTCACTGGTTAAAAATTTCCCTTCGCTTAAAAAAGCAAGGTTTTGGATGACATTTGGTCAGGAGTACCTTACCCATCTTCGCGTCATTCAGAATATTGGAATGGCAGGCATCAAGCCGATTATTTACGAGGGAAAAGAGATTGTTCCCATTCAGTTTTTAAAAGCTGTACTTCCTGCGCCGGAAGAGTTGGGAGCTAATTATGTTGGAGAAACTTCAATTGGATGCCGAATAAAAGGAATTAAAGACAAGAAGAAAAAGACCTATTACATCTACAATAATTGCAGTCACGAGGCTGCATATGCTGAAACAGGCACCCAGGCAGTCAGTTACACTACCGGTGTTCCGGCAATGATTGGTGCAATGATGTATCTTACCGGTGAGTGGAAGAAGCCGGGGGTATACAATGTTGAAGAATTCAACCCGGATCCTTTTATGGAACAGCTTAATCTGCATGGACTTCCGTGGTGGGAACTGCATGATGTGAGGCTTGAAATGGATTAGGTTAACTATAAAGAGATGATTCGGCAAAAGCAGAATTATCTCTTTTTTCTTTCGCCTGACTCTTCGGGGCAGATCATATAATATATTTTGCCCCAACCAGGAAAACCCCCGACATTCCTGTCATCAACATAAATATCTGCATTGATCTTTCTGCTTATGGAGGAGTCAAATATCTCTTCAGGATAATTTTTGTTAACAGCATAAAATTCCACACCTCCTTTTCGGCAAAATTCAACTGCCTCTTCAAGTGTTTTGCCTGATCTGTAGGTCCAAAGGATAATCTGATGTTGTTTCTTTTGTAGCGCTTTTATGGTTTCCAGGGCAAATGGCAGTTCTTTACCGATTGCAGGATAACGATGTTCAACAATAGTTCCATCAAAATCAATGGCAATAATCATAACTTAAATATTTTCAGCTTAATAATTTAAAGCCGGGCATGAATCAAATCGCGCGGCAAAATTCCTTTTACATCATAGATAATTGCACCTCTGTCTCTAAATGATTTTAAGTCAATCTTTAAAAACTGATGGTGTGCGACAGCCAATATTACAGCACCATAATTTTCAGACTCGTCTAACTGGCTGCGAATCATAATTCCATATTCTTTTTGAACTTCCTCAGTCGAAACCCATGGATCGTAAACATCTACGCCAATTCCATAACTGGTTAGCTCGTGGTAAATATCAGTTGCCTTCGTATTTCGTATATCGGGGCAATTCTCCTTAAAAGTAATTCCAAGCATCAGGACTTTCGATTTCTTTACCGGTATTTCATTTCGGATCATAAGTTTGACCACTTCAGTAGCCACGTATTTACCGATACTGTCATTCAATCTCCTGCCCGCGAGAATAATCTCAGGATGATAACCCGCCTCTTGTGCCTTTTGAGCCAGGTAATACGGATCTACTCCAATACAATGTCCTCCTACTAAACCAGGCTTAAAATTAAGAAAATTCCATTTTGTTCCGGCAGCTTCCAAAACATCATGCGTATCGATATTCATGGCATTAAAGATCTTCGCCAATTCATTGACAAATGCAATATTGATGTCGCGCTGACTGTTTTCGATAACTTTTGCAGCCTCTGCCACTCTAATTGATTTTGCCTTGAATGTACCTGCCTGAATAACTGATCGATAAGTAGCATCGACAATTTCTGCCACCTCGGGTGAAGATCCAGAAGTAACTTTAAGAATTTTCTCAACAGTATGTTCCTTATCACCTGGGTTTATCCTTTCAGGACTATATCCTGCAAAGAAGTCCTTATTGTACTGAAGCCCGGAAACTTTTTCAATTACGGGAATACAATCATCCTCGGTAGCACCAGGATAGACAGTTGATTCATATACAATGATATCACCTTTTGAAATCACATTCCCTACTGTTTCTGAGGCTTTAACTAGAGGGGTTAGGTCAGGCCGGTTATTTTTATCAACAGGGGTTGGAACAGTAACAATATAAAAATTACAATCGGCTATATCTTCAGGCAAAAACGAACAAAAAAGTCCGTTTGTTCCGGATAATGCAGGACTCTGTGAAACAAGAACTTCCTTAAGAAGTTGCTCATTGACTTCAAGAGTACGATCTAACCCCCGATTAATCTCGTTCACCCGCTGATGATTCAAATCAAACCCTATAACAGGATATT
>CAIOOC010000901.1 GCA_903859795.1 uncultured Bacteroidia bacterium | reverse complement strand
TCAAGATACCAGTCAAAAATCTGCCACACAACACTAGGAAATGCCGCATTTAGCTTCCAGAGCATCACACCTCCGATATCGTTAAGTTTATGGCCGGCTGCTTCAAAAATACCCTGGTAACCAACGGCATTCATAAGCTGCATTTTATCTGAAAAATCTTCCATCGATAAGGGTTCACCATATCTTTTTACCATCCCGTCGTAATAAAGATCATACTTTCCATTTCCACTACAGGCGTCGTGGTATCCCCATGAATTGTTCAAAGGGAAAGGTAGTTTAGAGTCCCAGACAAGGTTTGGAATAATTTTTACGAGACTATTGTAAGGTGGTTGAGATGGGAGGCCAGTTTCATCTTTGAAAACCCAGTCTTTCGCAGTGTCGGCCAGATGATAATACCATTTTGAATCCTTCCAGGTGTAAGGTCCGCCGCTGTAGACTCCCGAAGCTTTATTGTCGGGCCATGCCCCGTTCCATCCCTGTGGAAGCTTTGCAAAACCGGAAGAACTGGGAATATATGGGCGGGTCCCGTCAAGGGTAATAATCTTATCACGCATAATGTCGTATAGCTCTTTACGGATATGGCCTTCATTTCCGCCTGTCCAGACTAACAGGCTCGGGTGGTTTCTTATTCGGTAAATCGTACTTGTAACATTATCAATGAAGACTTTACTTTCAAGCGGGAAATCAGTAGAACCTTTGAATTCGCCATGGGTATCGCCGGTCACCCAGAAATCAGACCAGATGAGCATCCCATAACGATCGGCCAGATCGAAGAAGACATCTTCGGGTGTTATCCCCCCACCCCAGATTCTGACAAGATTAATATTTGAATTCCGGAACAGGTGCATCTCCTGATCATAACGTACCGAATCCCGGTTAAGCATCATATCGGGAACCCAGGCACCACCGGTAAGATGAACACGTCTGCCGTTGACATAAAAATCGCGGCGTAACGACCGGTTCTCAACCTCTACGGCTTTCGAACCTACCGTTCGGATACCAAAAGCAAAGTTATGTGTGTCGGAAATCACTCCGTTCGATTCAAACTTGTACTGAAGGCGGTATAGGTTAGCTTTCCCATATCCGTTTGGCCACCATAGATGAGGCTGTTTTATAAGTAGCTGAGCAAAACCCGAACTATTCAGTTCAACCACATTCGTACTTTCGGGGGCAATTTCTATCTCTTTTGAGATCTGAAGTGATTGTCCGGTAAAGTTCTCAGGACGGATCGTTATTTTTAAGGAACCCCGGGCATTTACCTTACTATGGTTTGAAAGGGTCAGATTGATGGAAAGTTTAGCAACTAAGGTGTCAGGTAAATTAGGCAGATCAGTGACCAGGTGCGGTTGTGAAATTGTCACATCGCCGGTTGTTCGCAGGAATACTGGTTGCCAGATTCCGATATTACGGTCACGAACAGGGGGCATCCAGTCCCAGCCAACCGAGCAAAGCATCGTAACATTTTTCCCAATATCCCCAGTCGGACCGCCATTTAAAAAGAAATCACCCAAGCCGGTAAGTTGCTCCTTATCAGGCAATCCGGGACAATCGAGTGGATAGATTTTAACTGCAAGGGCATTCTCACCACCTGCTTTGATAAACTTACTTACGTCAAAGCTAAATTCGGCAAACATCCCTGCCATATGGGTGGAGTCGGCAATCTGTTGCCCGTTAAGCCAAACGGCAGCCCGGTAATTAATTCCTTTAAATATCAACTGAAAATGACGTCCTTCATCGGCTAAAGGAACCTTGAAGGAAGTACGGTACCAATAGGGTTTCTTCCATGGATTTCCAACATTGGGAATATGACTGTACTGCTCAAGATTATACATTTTATTAAACTCATCCGAAGCATCCGGAATTAACATGTTATTCATTCCGGAATACGGATCCGGATAGATCCTGTTAGCAACAAGACCGGTAAGAACAGTCGATGGCACCTTTACCGGAAACCAATATACATTAGAGTG
>CAIOOC010000900.1 GCA_903859795.1 uncultured Bacteroidia bacterium | reverse complement strand
TAATCTGCTCCGGCAGGAAAAAATGAAAGAACTTGTTTATACACTTGACAGGCTTCAAATTAAAGAGTATTTTTTTGGTTTTAACCTACAAAAGGCAGGAGTACCAAACAGGATAAGAGGCCTCAAATGGCCTCTTATCTTGTTTTTACAAAAAGTATTGTATTGAGCCTGACCAAACCTGTGCAATTATAGTTGAATTACTGTAAACCTCAGTTTAAGAATTATCTTGAAATTTAATTTTCAAGAAGGCTCCTATTGAATCTACATCAATGAAAATAAATTCATCAACATCATCAGAATGCTTAGAACCAGAATAATAATATTTAGCCACTTCCATAATTTTGAAGATATTGTAAGTCCAGTTCCGCTTACTATTATTGCCGAAATACAAATTACAATACTCAGATAAGTGATATCTTTTGCATCTCTTAAAAATGACGGAAAATAGCTGTTAAATATAGCGATACGATCGGCCTGATTATTTCCCGAATGATAGGCATATCCCCATAAAAAGAATATTGAAATTGGAACTGCGACACAAAATAATCCTATGAATGTAAGTGTTTTCAGAAGTTGCGGAGTTAATGATTTCTTTTTTTCTCCCGGCAATACGGACAATTCTTCACCCGATTTAAAGTAATATCCGGAAACCCTGAATACTCCGATTAACAATACAAGATCAATAAATGGCCCTCTCAGGTTTAAAATGCTCATTGCATAACCTGGTATTGAGTCCGGGCTAAACTGCCTTAATAACAACATTGGAACTATTTTGCAAAATATACTGAAGGTGAGGGCTGAGTAGATTAGTTTCAGGGAAAATGGCTTTTTTATCAGAAAAAATATACCTGCAATGAGATAAATGATATTACTTAAAAGTGTTAAAAATGAAAGCCTGAATGACCATTTTAGCATGTCAGGCAGAACTTCAGGTAATCCCTCCTTTGATATTCCGGCACTTAAGGGAATAAGAAGGGAGAACATATCTTCAATTATCCCTAATGCACCAAATACAATACAAATAATCCCGATAATTTTGATCCATGTTGAAGTCTTCATGAATAATCTAATTTAATGAACTAAAATTATAGCAAATCTAAAATATATGTTAGTACTCCAATACAAAAAGGTAAATAAAAATCTGAATATCATGCTGTTAAAAAATTAACAGAATAGTATCAGGGATTGCTTTTCCTGATATACTCTTTTAATCTTTTTCCATTAATCACCACTCTCCACACTATAGCATTGCCAATGCTATAATCATTGGACAACCTTTCAGGAGCCAGAGATTGTCCCATTATTCAAGATGTTCAGATAAGAATGAAAAGAAAATTCTCCCGCACTGTGCCGGCAGTTCAAACAGTAAGTTGTCTCTGTGTCTGTTTGCAGTAAAATAATACTCTCCGCTGTTCCATCGTGCCGGATTTTTATTATTTTCGTGTACAGAATATAAATGGGGTAAAACCTAAAATTTTACTTAGGAAATCAGAGGGGTATAATGGGAAGATTCAGTTGATAAAATTTAGTTTTTAAAGTGGGGATTTCCTTCCGGCAGGTTGCATAATCATATTGTTCCCTGGGATAATTTAAGGCATCAGGAACTAATGGCAGCTTTCCCGGAGAAAAGTGTTGATGCCTGGAGATTTAGGACGAATGGAATTATTTTGTACTAACACAGATAGGTATGAAAAGAATTTCCGCACTTTTTCTAAGCCTTCTTTGTCTGATGGCCATGCCAAAAGGCTATTCACAGGATAG
>CAIOOC010000899.1 GCA_903859795.1 uncultured Bacteroidia bacterium | reverse complement strand
GGGGGGGAATGCGTCTTTAATCAAAATGATAATTTTGATGTTTGTAGAACTAATCAGGAGGTTGAATTCAAGAAGATAAGGAGTTTAACCAACATTTCAGGAGAAACAATTTTCATTGAAACTGAACAAAACGGGGAGCCTAAACACAACTAAAACTGACTGTTATGAAGAAATCACTACAATTGTTAATGCTCTTATTATTTTTAGTTGCAACTGCATCTGCTCAAAAAAGCGGAGCGGTTTATGCTGATCCAAAACCTGGCGAATTCCTGCGCGAATGGCTTTTGTGCGGTCCTTTCCCAAATCCGCTTCCGGAAGGGATCAATCAGTACAGATTCGATTCAACCTCTTTAGGGCATTATAGGGATTACCTGTTACAGTATGGGGGTGAAGGGAAAATCCGACCCTTTGAAGGGATGGAGGTGACCCATCCGGATGGACATATTGTCAAATGGGAACGTTACAGGAATCCTTTCGGGTTGATCCCGCTAAGTGAGATCATGAAGCCTAATGTCCAGACAATCGTCTATGCCGCCTGTGTGGTCAGATCTTCAGCAGAGAAAAAAATGGTGCTGTCGGTAACTTCCAACGATGGAGTAAGGATATGGCAAAACGGTGATCGTATTCTGGAACATAACACGATGGGTTCGGAAGAACCTGACCGTGATCTGATAGCCGTAACATTGAAAAAAGGGGATAACCATTTCTGTGTGAAGATCTCCCAGGGTTTCGGAAAGTGGAGTTTCCAACTAAGGTTTCTTGACCTGGCAGAGACTGAAAAGCGTGTTGAGGAGAGTACGTACCTATATATCCGGCCGGAAATTACCGAATCCGCCGATGAATATCAGATCTTTGCCGGTCAGCGTTTTAAGGTTGAACTTCTGAAACATAAAATTCCTGCCCTGGTACAGATAATGGACCAGGATGAGAATCATGTTGTTGCATCCTACCATATCAACATCGGTGAGACGCTGAAAATCAAAAAATCTTCGCTGAATCTTATTGACGGACTGCACCCCGTTTCATGTTCAATTCAAATGCCTGACGGAAAACAATCACTTCTGCGCAATTACCTTTTTGTAGGCAAAGCACCCGATATAACCGAGACTTATCATCGTTTCCTGCACATTCCTTTGCCCGATTCGACTCTTTTCTATGGTCAGCAGGAACTAAAGAACGCAAAATGTATGGCTTACCAATTGGGAGATGATGTCAAGGCGGGGAATCTTGAAGCAATGGATTCGTGGACACAAAAAGAGGTTACCGACCGTTACGAAAAATGGCTGAATAAAATAAAAGATGCACCGTCACCTTACCATAAGGTTTTTCCGGAAATCCAAAATATCGAACTGATAAATAGTCCAGGTTTTGTACCAGGGAAGGAGCTGACATTTACTGATCATACCCAGGGAAAAGTCAACGCGGATATCGCACGGATAAAAAAGGTCCTGGAACGAAAGCCAGGTATTAGCTGGAAAGAAGAAGTTAACGGTTCTGTTGTGCTGGGGCTGCAAAACGATTTTCAGGAGGGGAAGGATAGCTCATTTCCAAACGATGAGGCCTACAGGATTCTTATTAATAAAGACCAGATTAAGGTGATCGGGGCCGGAATCAGAGGTTTGCATTTCGGATTGGTTACGCTGAAGCAATTGCTTGAAATGAATGTACCACTCCCGGCCGCTAAAATTCTCGATTATCCCTTCGCCGCACACCGGGCAACATTTCAGTACCTTCCTGTGCCAATGGATGAAAAGAGCAAAGCGCGGATTCTTGAATATATCGATCTTAAATATAATGAAATTGTTGTCCGTTCTGATGATTACCGAAAAATAGATGATCCGGAAATCAAAAAGGGACTCATTGACTATTTCGATTACATCATAAGTTTCCAGGCTGAACCTATTCCAATACTCTGGATCTCGGGCGACCCATCATGGGAAGAGGGTTTCCTTGTCGAAAACGAACCAATGACTTTTAGTGAAGAGCTCATTAAACCAAAGTTCGAACGATTCGTGGATAACAAAAGTTCAAAACCGGTATTTCGATCAGCAAGTAATGGCGGAATTGCTTATGAATCCGGAAAGGATTACAGGATTATTTCATCTGCGCCGCCAGTGATAGAGAGGATAAGCTCGGGACGAATTCCAAAGAATGGGACACTGTTTTTTACCGGTGATATTATTGACAGCAGAGCTCACCGGTATTCCAAAACATGCCCGTCAGAGGAACTTGCCTATCAGGAATTTGATCGTTTGACAGGATTGATAATCGCGGCATTAAAACCTAAGAAATTACATGTTAATCACGATGAAATAGGGTTGGTGAACAGTGACAGCCGCTGCCTCAAAAGGCATATGAAAGAATATGAGCTGATTGCATACCAGGTTAACCGGATGCGAGACATCATTAAAAAACATGATCCAGACGTGGATATGATTATGTGGGCTGACTGCGTGAACCCATACCATAATGCCGGATTAAAGCTGCTTGAAAAAACGGGAGAGCTTCTCAATAAGGATATTATAATGGCGCATTGGTATTATTCTGCAGAGAATTATCAGCAGCGCGATCTGCTTGAGATGGGTGCTAAATATTTGCTGAGTAGTGGTTTCCGGACATATGGCTCACCCTGGGATCACCTGGTGAATCACCAGGCCTGGGAGCGCATCTTATTACAAAATGCAGGTAATCCAAATTTCATGGGACTCATGCACACCGAATGGTACGGCGATGAGCGGTCGTATGGCCTTTCAGAAACCGGAGAAATTAACTGGACAGGGAGAACATGGCTGACTAAATAAGAGGTTTGTTCAGAAGTGAGCGTGTGACTTTTCAAGTCGTGAACAGCCACCCGCTCACGATCAAACCAGAAAATAACAACGAATGGACAGATACCGATTTCTGATATTAATATTCCTGCTTTTTTTGTCATCTTTCGCATCCTCCCAGACTTACTGGAAGGTCGAAAATGAATATGGGGATGAGATCCTGCTTACTGTTGAGGTCAATAGGACCAAAAATACGTTTGAAGCTTTCTCCCGCAAGGATGCCTTAAAAGAACTGGCCGGCGTTTTTACCTATACCCTTGCCAAAGCCGCTGGAAAACTTAAACATCCGGAGATCGTATTTATCGAAGGTAGAACACGG
>CAIOOC010000898.1 GCA_903859795.1 uncultured Bacteroidia bacterium | reverse complement strand
TGTCCTTGCTGAGATGAAACTGCATGGAGAGAAAATTTCGATGCTCACAGCATACGATTATAGTATGGCTAAACTGGTCGATCAGGCCGGTATTGATGTGATTCTTGTCGGCGATTCAGCTTCAAATGTAATGGCGGGAAATGAAACTACACTGCCAATTACCCTTGACCAGATGATCTATCATGGAAAATCGGTTGTAAAAGGGGTGACCAGATGTTTGGTTGTAGTAGATATGCCATTTGGAACTTATCAGGGAAATCCACTTGAGGCTCTGAGCTCTGCAATCAGAATCATGAAAATTACCCACGCTGATGCTGTCAAAGTCGAAGGCGGTAAAGAGATTATTGATTCTGTTGAACGGATCGTTTCGGCTGGAATTCCGGTTATGGGGCATTTGGGACTCATGCCTCAGTCAATTCATAAATATGGAACATATATTGTCCGTGCCAAGGAGGAGATAGAAGCCCAGAAACTTCTTGAAGATGCACGTCTTCTTGAACTGGCTGGATGTTTTGCGATTGTTCTGGAGAAAATCCCGGCAAAGCTTGGCAAACAGGTGGCGGAGGAATTAAGAATTCCCGTTATAGGTATTGGCGCTGGAGGAGGAGTCGATGGACAAGTATTGGTCATCCACGATATGCTTGGATTGACTCAGGAATTCTCCCCACGGTTTTTACGACGTTACCTGAATCTTGCATCGGAGATTAAAGGGGCTGTGGCCAATTACATAGCCGATGTAAAATCACGCGATTTTCCGAACGAGAAGGAACAGTACGATTGAAAATGCAGCCAATCAGCCTGCAACCGGCTACTGGCAACTGGCTACTAGCTACTGGCAACTAGTTTATTATTAATGATTTATAATTAATAAAATAATAGACAAGCTAATAATGAAGTTAAGCCAGCCGCTGACTGCTAGTAACTTACCCGGACTCTGTGATTTACCGATAACAATATCATCAACAATCTCACACTAATTTTTTAAATGTATCAGCTATCCGTTCTTTTTGAGGATAATCACATTATTGCCATTAACAAGCGATGTGGCGACATCGTTCAAGGAGACAAAAGTGGAGACAAGACCCTGGGTGATGATGTAAAGGATTATATCAAGGAGCAATATCACAAACCAGGCAGCGTTTTCCTGGGTGTCACCCATCGCCTCGACAGGCCAACCAGTGGGGCAGTTCTTTTTGCCAGAACTTCTAAAGCGCTTACCAGACTTAATGAGCTTTTCAAGGAGGAGAGAGCCATTCATAAAACCTATTGGGCTGTTGTTGATAAAAAGCCTGATCCGTTAAATGGTCATCTTGATCACTGGCTTGTACGCGATACCAGACAAAATAAGTCTTTTGCCTTTCCCAATGAACGGAAGGATTCAAAAAGAGCAAGTCTGACCTATCGTTACCTTGGTTCGTCGGATAAGTTTCATCTAATTGAAATAGAACTACATACGGGCCGTCACCATCAGATCAGGGCTCAACTGGCTGCTATCGGTCTGCATATCAAGGGTGATCTCAAGTATGGCTTCTCACGATCAAACAGCGATGGAGGAATACATCTTCATGCACGCAAAATCGAATTTGTCCACCCGGTAACAACAAATCCTTTGACCATCATTGCACCACCTCCTGACGATCCTGTATGGAACTATTTTGTAAGGATGATTGAAGGATAATTAATCTTTTACGAAGTGAAAGGGTGACTTATCATGTTCTGAATAGTCACCCGCTCACTCCTGGATCAAATTTGTCCTTTTTCCAGATAATCCGGCAATCTTTCAAGCAAAGTCCCCGCTTGAATATGCAATACATTCATTCCAATAGTCTTGGCAGCTATTGTGTTCTCTTCAATATCATCAATAAAAAGGGTCTCCTCAGCTTTTATTCCGGCCAGCATTAATGTCTTCTCATAAATCTCGGGATTGGGCTTACGCGTCCCCATTTCGTGTGAATAGAAATTCCGTTCAAATAAATCATAGAACGAATAGCCAAAACTATTTTCAAAATCCTGATGAAATTTTAGCCGGTGAATCTCGTTTGTATTACTTAAAAGAAATATCCGGTAATGCTTTTTCAATTCTTCGATATATCCTATTCTGTCTGCAGGAATATCAAGAATCATTGCAGTCCAAGCCTTGTCGATGGTGTGGTCAGCGAGCTTATGAGGGACCATCTTTCTAACAGCATTCCGAAATGCCTCGGGGGTGGAACTACCCTGTTCTAACTTGAAAAAAAGTTCCATAGCCAGTGATTTCGTACCTTCTTCGTAAAAGTCTCCCCATCCCATTTCCCGGAACTCATTCACTGTAAGTTGCGGATCGATATTGAGAATGACTCCTCCAAGGTCAAAAATTATATTGCGAATCGGATGACTGTTCATTAGGATAATTTTAGATTAACTTATTTGTTTTAGATTCTTGGTTCAGATGGAACACTCATTGATTCTTTAAAGTTCCTGTTTTGAACCTTGATTTATCAGAGTTTCATACGTCGGATTAAAAAATGCA
>CAIOOC010000897.1 GCA_903859795.1 uncultured Bacteroidia bacterium | reverse complement strand
CTTCATTGATGGCTCTCGCGGCTTTCTTGATCTGCGCCGGATGCCCCTGAATGGGCACCCTGTAGCCGGGTAAATCAGCGAGCCCTGGAAATAACCGAGGATGTGGTACAAAATATTTACTATAAAAGAATTCTAGGGGAAGCAAAAGAAGCAATAGAAAAAGGGGCTCTTTTTTCTAGTGTTTTTGAGGCAAATCAAAAATTTTATCCGATTATGATGTCAGAGATGATAGAGGTAGGAGAAGAAACGGGAAATCTTTCAGAAATGCTTTCAAACGTTGCTTCTTTTTACGAAGAAGAAATTGAAAATAAAACAAAAAATATGTCTACTATTATTGAGCCAGTTTTAATGGTCTTAGTCGGTGCGGCAGTTGGCTTCTTTGCGGTTTCTATGATTTCTCCACTTTATTCAGTAATGAGTAATATTAAATAATTTCTAATTTTCCAATTCTTCCCAAGATAGAATTTGGTATTGATCAGAAGTAAGGGGAAAATATGGTGGTGGTCCGTAAAGTAGATTTGCATCATAATTAATGTTTCTTGTTGTGTAACTCGTGCCATCGGTATAGGCATAACCATAACGAGCATTAGAAGCAATCATTCCATATAAGGTAATTGAATTACGATGATTATATGGACTACAACTTGAGCCATAATAAAATCTACCAACTTTTCCATTTTGTGCAATAAGGGCTCCTTCTATTTTTAAATTATCATCACTTTTCATTCCAGTCATCACGCCATTTTGCCCGATAAGACCTATAACATCTGTTCCATCATAGTGAGTATAAGTAAGACTATTATTAATAATAATTCTTTTATACGTGCTCGAATTTGCAGGCAACGTGGCAGCGACGATAGTGAGCCGAGCTCCGTTTATTTGTCCATCTACAACAGTATTGTCTTCTATAAAAATAATTCCATTAACAGGAAAAGAGTAATTGCCTTGTAGGGTCTCTGTGTTGATACTCCAAGAGTTGGTTTCATTATCGTTAGTATTTAAACAACTACCGTTGGCTGTGGCCCAAGAATTTATTTTATAAAGATCAAAAGAACCATTAGTTTTTAAAACGACATGATACCCAACGAATCCATTACCAGCTAATCCTCGATAAAAACCACTAGTAGTTTGTGCTTGAGTTTTTAAAACTCCCAAGTCTGCAGTGAAGCCAGAGAACTGTATTGCAGGCATTCCTGTTTGTCTTCCTGCGATAAATACATCCGAACGAGGGGTCATAGTTCCCAAGGAAGAGAGTTCAGAAGGCAGAGCATTAGTACTTATTCCAGAAACTGGGGGAATGTTTAAATGAGTATGTACTGCAAATTCAGGATTTCCAGAATGATCCGGATCAGTATAAGATAATAAAGCGCTAGTGACCAAATTGTGAGCAAGTCCATCAAAACGAATTCCTCCATTCGAATGAATCGGTCCGAATATTTCTGTACCTTCACCAAATCGCATATCAGAATTTCCAGCAAAAGCATATCTGGCAATAGATGGTTTAGCTACAATACTTTGAATTTTTCTAAAAACTGAAGAATCAGCTGATACCTTACCAGTAGAAACCATTTTTACTATAGTTGAACCATTAGCAGGAGCAATTATTTGAAGAGAAAATTGTCCAACTATGTTTCCACTTCTGTCTTTCACAGAATGTACATATGGCCCAACATTATTTGTACCGTCTCTAAAATCACTAGGAGCATGAGCTAGGTGCCAACGATAGTATTCAATTCCAGATTCAGCTATCTGTAAAGCTTCTTCCCGATTAAATTCCTTGTTGCTGGCTTTTATAGAAATAGCTGCCCAATTAGCTAGGGCGCTAATAATAGAAATAGCAATAGCGGCAAAAACAATTGTTTGAATAATAATTAAACCATTGCTTTGTTTCCAATTTGTTTTATGATAGTTTTTTTTATTTTTTTTGAAATT
>CAIOOC010000896.1 GCA_903859795.1 uncultured Bacteroidia bacterium | reverse complement strand
TGGTTGAAGAGACTGTCCGTAGCTGATTTTAAAATAGGTTTCGAAGTTCATTTGTTTGTACGTTGGTAAGTGATTGTGTAAAAATAGATAATTCTTTTTTGCTTTGAACAAATTCTTATTTGTAATTGTTCTAAATAAAAACTAAACCAGAAAAAAGTTGCTGTTAATTCTGCCCATCGTGAGAATGTAATCGTATACTAAATACCGGAAAGGAGGGAAACATGAAAACTAACGCAATGTACAGGAGGGGAGCTCAGTTTTGCCTTATAAGTCAGGATGAAAGAAATCCATTTTGAGATTACATTTCTAGTCATTATTTATATGTCAAAAATATCCAGACAATCCTTAATTTAAATATCCTTATTTAACTCAGGTTTCTAAAGGACTCCAATTCTTAGAATTTTTAAATTTAAAATTATCCCAATTATGAAAACATTATTGACATTGATTTTAGTTGCATTGATCAGCTTTGGTACAAAAGCGCAGGAAAAAGCTTCCTCATTATATTTATTATTTGAATTTATGCATGTTGATAGTCAGAACAGCGGCGATTATTGGCAGATCGAAGATTTTTGGTCCGGAATTCATAAACAACGTGTTGCAGATAAGTCAATTCTTGGATGGGATTTATGGTCATTAACCCCGGGTGGAATTAAGCAGGGTTCACAATATCTGACTGTGACACTTTTCCCGAGTCTTCAAAGCATGTTGCAGGCAATTAACTCTCTTGATGTAATGGCCTATGCGAAAAAAGCTTACCCAAAGAAGACAGATAAAGAACTTGGTGCAATGTTTGACAAAACGGGAAAAGCGAGAGATTTGGCCAACCAGATTCTCCTGAAGCAGGTTGACAGAACCAAAGGTGAGTTTACGATGAAAGTTGGAACCATGATCACCATTGATATTATGAAACAGCTGGACGACAGTTATGAGAAAGTGGAAGCGGAGATCTTCAAACCATGGCATCAGGATATGGTAACAAAAGGTAAAAAAGGGAGCTGGGAATTGCTTCGAGCCATATTACCTGCCGGTTCCCAGGCTTACGGAACCCATCTCACAGTCAGTATGTATAATGATGCTGCACAACTTTCCTCATTTATGGAAGGTTCAGGAGGCGAAATGGATATGATGACCAGTCTTGCTGTTAAAGAGGGTTTTAAAACCAGGGAGTGGAAGGAATTAAAAGTCGGGACATTACAAATGATGGTAAGATAAAATTTAAATACCTGACAGGTTTTAAATATCTGTCAGGTATTTAAATTTTAATATCAAATTCCCCCAGTTTCAATGGATATTTACCGTACTCCCTGACCAACTTCACTATAAAATCATAGGTCTGGCCCGAGACTCCGCTTGAAACGGAATGGTCTGATTGAAAGATAAATCCACCATTTTTAGCGGCATTTAATTTTTTAAGTGTTTCATGTCTGATGAGTTCCAGATCGTTTGTTTCCCATACCTGGATGTTATTGTTCCCGCAATAGCCTATACTGTCTCCATACACTTTTTTCAACCGCACAGCATCCATATCCGCTTTTACCTCAAGGGGATTGTAGGCATCAAGACCCATTTCGATAAAATCTTCGAAGATCAGGCTTACGTTTCCGCAGCCGTGGTAAATTACCGGAAGATTGTGTTTGTGGCATTCGTCTATCATCGCCTTCACCCAGGGTTTGAAATATTCGCGCCAATATTCGGGATCAAAGAGCATTGTTTGTTTAAAGGCTACATCTCCCCAGATTACCATTCCATCCAGAAAACCATCTGCAGCTGCAATTTGGGCTTTTGTACAGTCGAGGTAGAACTGTCCTATTTTATGGATACAGGCTCCGAGCTCGTCGGGATACATGCCCATCCAAAAAAGGGTGTTTTCCTGGCCAACCAGGCGGGTCAGACACTCCGAACATTCAATAATGCTTCCGTAAACCGGGATATCAGGATATAACTTTTTAACAGTTTCTATCCAGGGAGGTGAGTTCCGCTCAAATCCGTCTCCTACACCAGCAATCTGGTTATCTCCTGCATCAAAGTAGCGGCGTGGGTCGAAGGCATCGTCAAACTCAAAAGCCTGCAGTTTTTCAATCGTATCGACATCGAAGGTCATGAACTCAGGCATTTGAAAATCAAAGCGTTTACGCAAAGTAGCCCCAAAACCTGTCTTTACAACAACCTCAATTTCATTTTCACGGATCGTTTCGAACGGGCGGATTTTTGGATCCATATTGGGTGTTGTGACAATCCAGTCCAGGTCGTAGTATGCATATGGCTCGGCTGTTTCGGGCAGATTCAGATCTTTTCGCCAGCGTTTCACAAAACTGCCCCAGAAGAAATCGCTGATGGGCACACGGTCTGGCTCTTCATGATGTAAGGCCTTATTCATCCTTTCAAGTTTGGCAAGGCAATTATCGGTTCGGTTCATTTTATTTTTGTATTTAGAACAATCTTGTTGATCTGTTAAAACGACAACAGGCACAGTAGGTCACAGTAGAATCATTAAAAAAATAAAACATGTAACTTTTAAATAGAGTGCTTTTTATGACTCGTGATAGTCTTTGATAAATGCATTGAATTTAATCTGTAGTGCCTTACTGTTCCTAATGTGGTTTTTTTCATTTGGTTCTTAATCCAAATGAAAAACTTCTTCCATATTGGCCCACCATTCACCTTCACTCCTTGTAGACAGTGGTCTCTGCATTGGCATCATCACATCCCACCATTCGAGAGTCCTGGGGTCTGCGGCCATTTTTGCCATATCAGCCCCGAAGTCGTCACCCGTATATTCCATATAGGCAAAGAGCAGGTTATCCTTATGATAGATTGAGTAGTTACGGATATTGCATTCAGTGATCATTTCCAGAATTTCAGGCCAAACAGCAGCATGGTATTCCTTGTATTTTTCAAATTGTGCCGGATCCACTCCGATTATCTGTCCAAATCGTTTCATAGTTAAGTATTTAATTCTGTTTGACGGGAAGTGGTTGAGAAGCAAGTTCAAATGGAGGAATATCCATCACATTTTTGGCAGTCTGGATTTCAACAATTGTGTTAATCGGTTGCAGTACCTCTTTTGCCAATTCAATGATATAGGTATCCCTTACCCTGGTAACTTTTACATCTCCGCCATCTGCCAGCCGGCAACCCATGATTTGAATACCATGTGCGCGGAAAATAATTTTTGGAGAGTCGCCATTCCATTTCAGGATATGCAGAAAAATTGTATTCTCCTTGCGCGTACTAACTCCCCAATCAGTTGGTTTAAAGGGTCCTCCTCGTGTTCCATAGATCGAGTAGCCATATTTCTGAAGCCATTGTCCCATCTCCTTAAGCCTGATTACCTGTAATGGTTCGATGCGTCCGTCGGGCATCGGACCAACATTGAACAACAGGTTACCATCACCGCCAGCCGATCTGATCAGGTTGTGGAGGCATTGTTCAAGTGACTTTACTTCATCATTAGGTTTCCAGGCCCATTGATTTGCAATTGTCATACATGTCTCCCATGGCCGGTCGTTCTGGAAATCGCCAACCCGCTGTTCCGGTGTGTCGAAATCGCCCTTTGCACCAGTTCTGTTATTCACCAGAATATTTGGCTGTACTTTTCTGATCTCATCGATCACTCCCTGGCCCCGAGCTGCATCGAATTCCATCGGGACATCATACCACATTACAAGCAATGGTCCATATTTGGTGATGATTTCAACTGACTCATTCTTCAGATATTGGGTATACCGGTCGAGATTCGATGTCTCCCTTTTAACAGTTCCTCCCGGGCTTGTCAGAGGAAAATCGGGATGATGCCAGTCGCAGGTAGAGTGGTAGAATCCCAAAGCCATACCATTTTTTTTGCATGCGTCTGCAAGTTCTTTCATCACATCCCTTCTGAAGGGTGAATTCATGATGTTGAAATCGGTATATTTTGTATCCCACATGCAAAACCCATCGTGGTGTTTTGAAGTAAATACGATATACTTCATTCCGGCATCTTTGGCCAGTTTGACCCACTCATCCGCATTGAATTTTACCGGATTAAACTGTTTATAAAGTGTATCGTATTCTGCTATTGGAATTTCTCGTCCGCGGGACCAGCCAATTTCGGTCCCTTTAAGACTGACCGGGCCCCAATGAATAAACATCCCAAAACGGGCATCCTGCCACCATTTAAGTTTTTCCTGATGTGAGCTGCTATTCTGGCCAAAAGCAGTCGTAATTATTGCCAGACAAACAAATAGTAAGAAAGGTTTCTTCATCTTCAACTGTATTAATGCTTATTTCCTGTTAAACTCCTTCACCGCATCGAACATGGCGATTATATTTTCCGGTGGTACGTCAGGTAAAATATTATGGACCGTATTAAACACGAAACCACCTCCCACGGAGAAGATCTCCAGCCGTTCGAGAACCTGTTCACGAATCTGTTCAGGAGAGCCCGAATTAAGGGTTCCCACCGTTTCAATCCCTCCGCCCCAGAAGGTGCACTGTTGTCCGAATTCCTTTTTCAGAAAGTCTGGTTTCATCCGGTAGGCATTGGTTTGCACGGGGTTAAAAATCTCGATTCCCGCCTCTATCAGATCTGGCATAAGCAATGAGATAGATCCGCAAGAATGGATGAAGGTACGCATTTTGCTGTGTGTTTTCACATAATCGCAGAGAATTTTGTGACGTGGTTTGAAAAGGTTACGGTAGGTATCAGCGTCCATAAACGGACCTGAACTCATTCCCAGGTCGTCTCCAAACCGGATGATATCTACAATATCGCCAACCGACTCGCATACTTTTTCAAGGGTTGCAAGGTGTCTTTTTATTAACTCATCGAGTAATTTTTCTACATTGTATGGGTCGCACATCAGATCCATCAGGAAATTATCCATACGGCGCAGAAAGGTTCCCCATTCAAAGAGGTTACACCCGCACACCACCAGCAATGCCTTATCGGTTGATTGCCTGAGTTTTAACGTGTTTTCGCGAAGTTTCTGCCAGAATCCGGGATCACTGGCATGGTCCCAGGGACTATGCACATGGCGTGCCCACATGATGCGTCCCATCTCCTGGTCCAGGTTTTCGTATGAATCGGGGTAGCCATCTACATAAGGGAAATAGGTTTGATCGAAAAAAGTAGCACCGACAGGCATTCTGGAAAGAACTATTTTCCCGGATTCGTCGAAGGTGTGATAGGAATCGTCAGGCATCAGAATCGGATGAAACCAATTTGGATAAAATGCTGAGGCTCCGTTTGACATTGTGACAGAACGCCAGTCAGCAGCGTGATCGTTGAAGGTCCTTCCGATATCGAGCACATCGACCCCGAACTGGTCCAGCAGGCTGATATCCGGTTGTGCAAGTTGCTGAACAACGTCGTATATCTGAACTTGTAAATCTTCTCGCCCGATATGCTTAACCAGATTACTATAGGCAATAGCCGAAATCCCTGAGCTTGGTGTCGAGCTCAGGTCAACAGGAACTTTATCGGGCTGACTATGATTTATTGCAGCAAGAATGCGTTCTCTTGAGGTCATTTTATTAACAGACATATCATTTAAATTTGTTCTATTATCAGATATTTCTCAGCAGTTTGAGTGTATTGGCTTGCACCTGGCAAATGTATCTATGTAACAACCATTCTTAAATGTACTTTCATAATTGAGTGCGTTATAAAAATAAATAATAAAAATT
>CAIOOC010000895.1 GCA_903859795.1 uncultured Bacteroidia bacterium | reverse complement strand
TTCCATTCAATTTCTTCTGCTTTCACTTCCTGTTTCTTTTTATTTTTAAACATAATTAATAAAGGTATAAGGATAAGGAAGAATAAACCCAGATAATTAGGGTCTGCTGTTTAAGTCAACCGAGGCTAATTTTCCAGTAAAATTTAATGACTATTAACTGGTTTAGTAATAGGCAAAAAAGTGCCTTCCCGATAAGATTTATCAGGTTCAGCACCAACACTATAGAAGCTATCCATGATTCGCTGGTATCCATTAGTCTTGCTTTTATTCTATTCATTCCGTAAGTTGTTTTTGCCTGACCAAATTTACCTTCCATAGGGTTTCTTTCCCCTGGTCTTACTTGATTTGACAATGCCACTTTAGTGCCAGGTCTTCCCAGCGGTTTAGCTTTAAGTATTATTCCCATTTCTCTCAACCAGTTTCTGTTGTCTCTGGTACAATATATTTTGTCAGCAAGTACTTCTTGGGGATAAAACCCAAACCTTTCTTTATATTTATTAACGGAGTCTTTTAGGCATGTTCCTTCATTAAAGGCATCCCAGGATAGTTTATCCAAAAATGATACACCCTTTACCAGACTGACTTGTATCTTAGATCCAAACTCGGTTGGAGCATTTACCTTTCCTCTGACAATAGGTCTTACATGTGGCTGATGTATGCTTACTATTCTGTCTTCAACACTATGCACCTTGTTGTCATACATGTACTTCTGCTGGGTATAGACTGTTTGTATAACCAGGAGGTATTTGTACTCTTTATTACGAAGTGGTATTCTGCCTGTTCGTTGTTCCAATAGCTTTTGAATACTCTTTATATTTCTTCCTAAAAACTGTAGTTGTTGCTTGTTTGCTTTTCTGATTACTTTTTGACTCTTTTTCCTTTTTTGAGCTGTATTCAAGTACAGCTTTCTTGCTTTTTCTCTATAAGTTCTTGGCTTGGGACTGGTGCTTACAATTGCCTGATAAAGGATGTCTATCAGTTCTTCAGACTTTTCTCTGGCAGCATTCAGTACATCCAGATCTGTTGGATAAGCAATGTCTTGCGGACAGACTGTAGCATCCATCAGCAAACTTCCTTCATGTGCTGTTTGATTATCTGCATTAGTTGGTGGAGAAGATTCCTGACTAAGTGTATTGTGCGATTCTGGCACTAATTGATCTGTGGGTGGCTTATCAAACTTTTCCTGGTCATTTTCATCCCCACCTCTTTCATTCTTTGCGTTTAGACCTAGTATTTTTTCATTAATCTCATTGATATCTTCCAGTGTCAACCGTTTTCTGATATCAACAAATAAGCTTGAATCAAATGGAGCTTCATTGCAAAAACTGCTATATCCAATAAAATATTGCATATACATATTTTCCTGTATCTGCAATATGGTTTCCTGATCACTAAGGTTGCATAAGTGTTTAATGATAACAGCCCCAATTGCAACTCTTGGATTAATACTATTGGCTCCGGTAAACTTATTTCCCAATTGGCGATTATAGGTACTGACTAAAGTATCCCATGGTATCTTATTAGCTAAAACCACCCAACGGTTTGAAGCAACTAATTGATTACTGAACGGTGTCTCAAAACCTGGTATAACTGTCTGCTTTGGACTAATATATGATTGCTTTGATGCACGGCTTTTTAATGCCTTTGCCATATTTCCTTGCACTTTAATTGCAACAAATTTAGCGAATCGCAATATCAGACTACATTCTGTTACTAAACAGCAGACCCTATTTATACGCCATCTGCTTTCTGTCGGCTTCGGCTATCTTGCTCATGATGTCCTTAAATTCCTTGTATTCTTCTACCGGAATCTGATCTTTCAGGTACTTCACTTCGC
>CAIOOC010000894.1 GCA_903859795.1 uncultured Bacteroidia bacterium | reverse complement strand
TGACAATGTTAACTGCCTCTTCGTGTGTCATATTATAGATGACATTCTTTTCCGGATTCGTGAGATCCACTACATTGCTTACATACTGACTATTCATATTCTTCGTTTTAAAAATATTGTGGTTTGATTTATTGTTACTTTATTTTGCCACTAAACCTTTCCCCTGCAGAATCGTAAGGTAACAGTCAGCAATAATATTCCTATATACTTCCTTTTTCCCGTCAGACCAGTTAATATCAAGCTGGTCGATCTGATTTTGCAAACCAAGTCCAACATGAAGACGGGGATCATTATTTGAAAGGTAGCTTGTTGCCCACTGATTGATAAGCACCTGTTTCTTTCCTCCGGCAGTAACAGTTACTTTAGCTCCTATTGCTGAAGCTGGTCCGTTCTTCCCTTTTAATGTCAATCCAAGCCAATGGTTGCCGTTTCCACCCTCATTTTTGAGCAGTGCTGCAGTAGCTAGTTTGTCAACATGAGAGATAATAATATCAAGAAATCCATCGTTGTTAAAATCCCAGACTGCTAATCCCCTGCCGGATCGTTTGGTTGAGAAATAGGATCCATGTTCTTTTCCAACATTTTTAAAATGTCCCTTTCCGTCATTCTCCAGCAATAACGGGTATTGCAGGATAAGTTCCTCCGCAGTTCCATTAGCGGTCACAATATCGAGATCTCCGTCATTATCATAGTCCAGAAATTGAGCACCCCAGCAACCCTTCCCTTCCATCTCCGAAGCAAGGCCACTCACTTTTGTTATGTCCTCAAAGGTTCCGTTGCCGAGATTCCGGTACAGTGCGCCGTGATCCAGATCGGAAACCAGGATGTCAATTAAACCATCCCCGTCAATATCTCCGATTGAGGCATGCATTGATCCTGTACCTATCCCCTGATCATTAGCGGCCACACCTGCGGCTACTGCTACTTCCTTATAAACCCCGTCATCATTTCTGAATAGGAAATTTAGCTGATGGTCGTTGGCCTGAAATATATCAAGATCACCATCGTTATCATAATCAAAAACTGTAAGTCCCATACATTTCGAATTTGGGAAATACAGGTTGTTTTTCTGTGTAACATCAATAAATTTCCCGTTCGGCAGCTGTTCATAAAGCATCGAAGCCTGGCCATTATACTCAGCAGGGCTGGGCATTAAATCGGGTGTCCCGGGAGACTTGTACGAAGGATCAAAGGCCATAAAATTGCCAACCATCGCATCCAGCCTTCCATCTTTATTATAATCCCAGAATGAAACCCCGATACTCCACTTTGTGAAACCGTTCAATTTCTCGGGACCGGCCAGACCCAATGAACCGGTAATATCCCTGAACGTACCATCGCCATTGTTATGATAGAAAATATTCGGACCATAATTCAACACGTATAGATCCTGATAACCATCGTTATCCAGGTCAATGGCCCCGGCAGCCTCGCTCCACTGATGGCCACCTACGCCCGCTTTTTTTGAAACCTCAGTAAAGGTGCCGTCACCGTTATTTTTATAGAGTTCGTTGTGCGCATTCTTAAATACTTTACCATCAGGATCTGAAATACCTTGAAGATAGGCTCCGTTCATCAGGTAAAGATCCATTAGCCCGTCATTGTTGAAATCAAATACTGTTATCCCTGAACCGCTGCTCTCCAGAATATTTTTGTACGTGAAGTCGCCAATGGTGTATTTGAAATTAATTCCGGCCTTACTGGTTACATCAGTAAACATTACAGGTTTATTCTGAGC
>CAIOOC010000893.1 GCA_903859795.1 uncultured Bacteroidia bacterium | reverse complement strand
GGTCCTACCCATAAATCCCAGTCCAACCCTGCAGGAACAGGTTCTCCCTTCGGAGGGTAACTCTCCGGTTTAGTGAAATACCCCTTGGGATCAAATTGTGGCCCTTCAAACCAGGCAAATACCTCCTTCACTTCACCTAAAATACCGGCCTCATACCACTCTTTTACGTATCGGATTCCCATAGTGGCATGCCCCTGTATACCCATAGTGTTGATCACGTTATAGTGCTGTGCTGCCTTGCGCAGGGTGCGGATTTGCCAGATATTATGGGCCAGTGGTTTTTCAACATAAACATGTTTACCAAGTTGCATTGCGGCCATTGCAGCAGGAAAATGAACATGATCGGGTGTGGCTACGATGACAGCATCAATCTCGTGCGCCATTTTGTCAAACATCACCCTGAAATCCTTGAATCGTCTGGCTTTAGGAAAAGCCTTAAATCCTTCGGCTGCTGCTGGTTCACTTACGTCACATAAAGCGACCACATTTTCATTTACACAATCACTGAAATGGTCCTGGGCACGTCCCCCAACACCGATAAAGGCGATATTTACCTTTCCCGGTTTACAAGCCGATAATCCTGGAAATATCACCGCTCCGGCGGCCACTGCCGCTGACCGTGCAATAAAAGTTCTTCTTGATAAATTATTCATAATATTTGATTTCATTATTTCATTATTTCATTTTAACCCAGATGCGTGAGCGGGGGGCCATTTCAAGATGTATTTTCTTCCCGGAAGATGGAATCGATTTTCCTGTAAATCCATCCTTAACCGGACCATCATTCGGAATCTGAAGATCGACAGATGTAGTTTCCTGGTTATAATTCTGAATTACAAAACTGTGATCGGCCAGCTGCTGCATCGAAACGCGGGAGGGAGCATCGAGAACAGCTTCACCTTTTGTGTAAAAAGCTGACCTTATTGTGTCCATCCAATGCCGTGGCAATTCAAGCAATCCGATCTGACGCGGACAAAGAAGCACTTCGCCAACTGCATCAAAATCCTGCTGCGAAAAAGTATATGTATTTAGAACATAAAGATTTTTATTCTGGACCAGAAAAGGTTTTCCTTCAGAAACCTGCAGCAGTACATTTGCTTTAGTGGGAATTAGCTGAAAATCGGTTGTTATAGGAAATTTAATTGTTTGTTTATTGCCTTCATTTATAATTGTTTTTGAAATATTACGTGAAGTTAAAGTCGAATATTTGATGCCGGCCATTTCTGCCAGTTTATCTCCGCCGTTTGCGTTAACGATGAAGCCGGCTGTCATGATTATTTTTGCCCCTCCGGCAATTGACTTCATGATTTTTGGTAAAATTTCGCGGTCTGCAGCGGCCTGCGTAGGGAGGAAAATTACCTCACTGTTTTCGGGGTATTTCGAATCGGGGACAAGCGAAATTCCGAACATTCCAATGTAATCCATCAGATAAAGATCGCTGCCTGCATCACTGTTTGCCGGTTTATAACCTGTTGGTCCGATTACGGGATTTTGAGCCACCGCCTTTGCCAGGTCGGCTAGTTTATCAAAATCCTGCCGCAGCAAATGGTGTCCGGGATGGCCTGAAATGAAACTGTCGAAATTGAAAATTACGAACTCTCTGGCGCCTGAAAGTACCGATTGGTAGGCCTGCTCTATAAAATCGGTCTCGTTACAATCACCATGATCAAACCATGCGCCTCCTATTTTATCACCTGAAAGTGTGGCTATCCAACGGTGATTGATAAATCCTTCATAGGGCTGAACAAACCCGTATCGCTGCGTATATTGACCGCGAGTTTCAGTTCCGACCCAGATTCCGTCAAATAAGGCCGGCTCAGTAGATACATCGTATCCGAACAGGTGAAAGCGATCATACCACTGCGGGTATTTAAGGATAATCTTAATGGATGGATTCTTCGCTTTAGCCGGTTTAATCAAAACTGTTTGAGCAACCTCCGTCATCAATGCCCTGCGATATTCCGACCAGCTTCGGTTTCCCTTTGCAAGTTTCGATTCTTCCGAGGTGTCGGAGGTGCAAAAGAAATCATCAATAATAAAGGTATCGAACAGTGGGGCAGCGTCCTCCATTATTTTTCGCATGTCATTTTGGGATTTTGGGTTCTGCCAGTTTAACCATGTGAGCGGACCTTTCTGTGGAACCCCGATGTCGCCGCCTGGCAAAGTCGCTATTCCTCCTACAACCTCAATTCCATTGCTTTTTAGAAATACCACCGTGCTTTTGAGCAGGTCGACAGGTACAACTTCACCGCACCGGTGGACCTCAAGGTAAACTTTTGTAATTCCGTTACACTTCAATACCGATAAGGCCTCACGCTTCCCAGCATCCGTTGAAAACATCTGGTTCACTGTTTGCGCGATAACGTAGACTCCGATACCCAGATCAGATTTCCTGGCATTGGCCAGACTCCAGATATCATCACCCTGCTGTTTTCCTGCAGGTGCGCATCCTGTGTTGACGAGGAGTGCAAAAAGAATCAAGATAAGGGTGAATGGTTTCATAGTTAGAAAGTTGTTTTAAAAGTTCTTACTTAGCCACTTCAATTTTCCAGTCTGCAAATTCAACCCGGTATTGCCGCTTATCAGGACCTCCTGCAGCAAGTCCCAGATCTATTGATACGGCAATTCCCGGAATATCCGGTGTATGCCTTTCGATAATCCAGTTTTGACCGTCAAGGCTTACGTAACCACTGAAGCTGTTTCCATGACGCACCATTTTCAGATAGATCGGAGGTTTGGAATTCTCGGGAAGATTCTGACTGGCTGCTTTGTGCATGCATCCGTTGGCAAATTCGTCATATTCAACTCCGGCTCTTCCAGGTGTGCCGAAAACGAGGAATGATCCTTTACTTCCAGGCTGTACATCAAAACTTTGAGAAATATCGTTGCGGACAAACAGCCCTGAACGGAACCATTCGTGGGTGCGGTCACCGAATCCTGTGATTTTTACAGTAGCAACAAAATCGCCCTTAATCCCTTTGAGATAGGCGGCTGCGTAGGAATCCTCTGCATGGTAAAAATCCGAACCGCCAGCTGTAATTTTAAATTTATTTGCTTTGGTATCGGCCTCAATTTCATATGGTTTTGCTTTTGCAGAACAATATTGACGGACTTCCATTTTTGAAAGATCAAGTTGCGCCGATTCGAAAACTGTCAAGCTCTTTTCTGCACTGTTTTCAATCCTTAGCTGATGATTCCCCGCCGGGGGTGCAATTTCAAAAGTTATCTCCCGTGATTCGTTTGCCGCCAGTTCAATGGAATGACTTTCAATTTTAGACTGATTAAGAAATAGATTTGCTGTCATCTTTTGGGCTTCCTGAGTGAGGTTTCTGGCTATTGCTGTAGCTTTGACCTTTTCGCCA
The DNA here is from genome assembly GCA_903859795.1 of uncultured Bacteroidia bacterium. Classification (GTDB taxonomy): domain Bacteria; phylum Bacteroidota; class Bacteroidia; order Bacteroidales; family Prolixibacteraceae; genus JAAFHB01. Next base: position 14,998 of record CAIOOC010000893.1, on the reverse strand, counting down.
TCGAGGAGCCTGTCGCCGGAAAGCCTGAAATCCTCAAATACAACAGATGGTTTCTCACCTTCAATTTTCACCGTCTGGTACGGAGTTGTTCCAATGGCAATCTGATGGTCGCCCTTTTCGTAGATCCGGATCTCAAAATCGATTTTGCGACTGTTGTTTTTGATCACCGGGAATAATTTTTTATCATATACCTTGCCGTCCAGGTAGATTTCGACCGGGGCAGCACCAGTTGAACCGGAATTGAACACATTGGCCGATAACCGGATAACACTGCCTGAAGGAACAACTCCTGACGCAGATTTTGAGGCAGACACAATTACAAGATCACTTTCCTTAAATTCAGGATCGCCATCAATAATTAATTCAGGAGCATTAACCGGAGTTTCAATCTTAAAGTTGTTCCTGTAATTATTATCTTCTGCCAGCGCGGCACAAAGCTTCCATTCGCCCTGTTCCAGATTATAATAGATGTTTTCTTCAGATGTCCAGTCTGATGACATATTATCAAACCAGAAAGCTACGTTATCGTTGAAGAAACCGGCGCGGACATCGTGGATCAGGTTTCTGCGGATCACTGAATTAAAGGTAAGCCCGGCAGTTTTAATTGCGCCTGAATCATCTGCATCGCGCTGAACATCATCAAGATGGTTATACTCGACAATATATCCTCCGTCTATTGCCTCCTCCTGGTTTGACCATCCGCCAACATCAATACCATATCGTCCCCTTGTTTTTGTAATGTAGTTATGTGAAATATTGGTCATGAGGGTATTAGAAGCTAATATACTCACTCCGCCGCAATCGTAAAATTTGCTGTATGAAACGGTCGTCTCTCTTACGATCTCGCGTCCGTTTCCTGGATTTGCAGTACCCAGAATAAAAACGCCCCCGCCGTCAAGTGTCTCAAACCTGTTTTTCAAAATTCTTGTCTGGTAGCACCCTGCCTTTACAAGAATCCCTGTTCCATTACATGAACGAACTTCACCATCCGCAAATTCACAGGCATGTGCATATTCATAGCTGATCGCAGTATTCGATGGTGTCTTTGTCTCTGCCACTCCTGTGGAACCATCAACTCCATCCCAATTGCGGCTCACAATATTTTGTCCGGTAATGACCCCCTCAAATGTTAATCCGTAAATCCGCAGATTGCGGACAGGTTGTCCCGATTTCCCGCGTATTTCAATAAGCTGATTGATCATTGGAACACCTGCTGTTGTCAGATTCGGATCGTCAATCCCTGTAGCCGGTATATAACTGATCTCTTTTATTTTCTTATCAAAGAACCACTCTCCCGGAGCATCGAGCAGAGCCTTAATATTCTCTACATAATACCTTGGAGGAACAATGACAACCCCTTCCTGAGGTGATTTAAAGGTTGCTACTCCGTTTTTTTCATCAATGTTTGTGAAAGTATTGATCCCTGTATGCCAGCGCAGCAGCATAACCACACGATTACCGGCCATCTCTTTCCAGGATTTAAGATCCCCTTTTTTAAAGTAAAGTTCTCCAGTCAAGGCAGAAATAGCAGGTGGTGTAAAATAGCCCTCATTTGGTGTGCGGGCAAGGACCTGTTTTTTACCGTTAACCACAAGCATGGCTATTGAATCAGCATCAAACTTTGCCGTCCAGATATTCCCTTTCTTCTTCCACCCTTTGACAGGAACTTCACCGGTTATAACAGGTTTCTCTCCTGGGTAAGCGGCATAGGTAACATAATGGTCTTTGAGCTTGTGGTATTCGAACGCACCTGTGGGGAGATTGGTTTCAACCCGTTCCCCACCATCGGCAGGTTCAAAAAGGAGTTGTTGTCGCAATGCATATTGGCCTTCACGGATATATACCAGAATGTCTTTACCTCTTCCTAAGGGATGAGGTGATCCAATCCAGCGCTTTTCGACCGGCGGATCTTTTGGGAAAAAGATCTTGGATTTTAATTCCCTGACACCTTTCTGAGCGCGTTTAATTGTCAGAAACGGACCATCAGTGCCGTTGGCATTTGGTTCGGGCAAGGTTCCCGACCAAGCATCATTTCCGTTGGTTGAAACGTAAAAATCCGCTTTTTCAGGATAGCAAAACGGAGTCCATTTGTCGCCACGGAGGAGTTTGCCGTCACGTGGCTTCTTCATGGTTTGAGAATGGGCAGAAAAGGTGAATAAGCCTGCAAAAAGAAGTATTACTACAAGGCGTAATCCCCTTTGAAATTCATTTTTTGAATCGGATCCCGATAAAATCTTCATGGTTACGTTTGCAGTTGAGAATGAGTTTGAAGATTGGAAGTTTTAAAAGTCAAACATATCTAATTTTGCCGGATCGATTCAATGAGTTTTTGTCTTTTGTATATAGTTTTTTAACCGATTTAGAGAAATTATACGAATTTTATACCTGAATAGGCTAATTATCTATCGAATTGGGATAAAATAACTGAAGTGTTTTGTCGCATAATGTGATTACTTTGTATTAATCAAAAACGGCATCATTAAAAAAGCAACTGGCAATTAGCTGCTGCTACCAGGTTATAAGCTATCTGTCTCACGTAGCCAGAAGCCAGCTGCTTTCAACTGTTTTAATTGCGATAAAACCTACACGTTTTAATCTGTCAGTATGAAAAAGAAATCTCTGCTTCTGGCGTTCCTGCTTTCTATCGGTTCGATTATTTCTGGCCAAATTCCCACAGGAATCGGGACCGACCCACTAGTAACGGGGTTTAAAAACCCCCCGGTTGATTGTTGGCCTCATACACGTTGGTGGTGGCCTGGAAATCCGGTCTCGAAAGAGGAGATTACCTATGAACTGGAGCAGATGAGCAGCCATGGCATTCGCGGAGTTGAGCAAATCACTATGGGACCGGTTTTTGAGAAGGGAAATATTCCCTATCTGTCAGATGAATTCATGGAAATGCTCAAGCATACAGTGAAAGAGGCAAAACGGCTTGGGATGGAAGTCTCCCTGAATTTTGGTGGTCCTGGGTGGATCATCGGGGGCGTGTGGGTAAAGGAAGAGGAGAAGAGCAAGGACATGGTGCCAACCTTTACTGATCTGACAGGAAATCAGAGTTATACCGGTATCCTGCCAGATCGGCTGATTAAGACGAAGCGATCATGGGAGCATTATACGTCGAAACTCGATGGCGATGAGACCCTTCTTGCCGTTATTGCAGGAAAACTTGACAAGGACGGAAAGATCATTGAAAAATCGTTGGTAAACCTTACATCTACAGTCATAGGTAAAACAATCAGCTGGAAAATACCTGAAGGGGAGTGGCGGTTAATGGCGTTCTGGCTAAAGAAAAACGGAATCAGCAATGCCGTGGACCATTTCAGTAAAGTGGCAATGGAGAACTATTGCAACTTTTTGGGAAATAAGATCTATGCTGCTTTAGGGGATGAATTTGGAAAAACGGTGGAATCATTATTCGTTGACAGTTTCGAGTTGGCAAACCTCTCAAGCGGCATTAACTGGTCAACCGGACTGTTGGAAGAATTCAGGAAAGCGAAAGGCTACGATCTGACGCCACTACTTCCTGCCGTCTGGTGGAATGTGGGTGAGATTTCCCCAAAGATAAGGTATGATGTAAATGACTTCCTGCATAAAACCGGATTAAATATATTCTTTAAAACATTTCTGGAATGGTGTGATAATCATCATATTCAGGGTCGAATACAAGCTTACGGGTTTAATACAGATAATATTGAAGCATCGGGTTTGACCCATATCCCGGAGATGGAAATTACAGCAGGTGAAAAAGATGCCGCCGACTGGTTTGATACCAGAATCGGACCAAAGCAATATGTTTCATCGGGGGCTCATATCTACGGAAGGAAGGTGGTTTCGGCAGAGGTTTATACCTTCATTCATTGGGAACGTTACCGCGCAACTCTCGAAGAGCTAAAGATCGCAAGCGACGGCTACCTTCTGGCAGGAGCCACAAAATTTTATAATCACGGTTATAACTTCTCTCCCGAAAGGTTTGTTTCGCCTTCACGCTCGATTGGGTTTGCTGCATATATCCACCCTCAGAATGTTTGGTGGAATTATTACCCAAAACTTGCCGAATACATTGCACGTTGCTCTTTTTTACTAAGGCAGGGCGATTTTGCCCCAGATATTGCCCTTTATTCACCATTGGCAAACCAGTGGGCAATAAATGTATTGAACCCGCGCAAATGGACCCGTGAGTTTAATTGGGGAGAACTGGGGAATTTGCTTATCTCAAACGGATATAATTACGATTTGATTAATGATGATGCCTTGCAGAACCTTGCCAATATCGCGGACGGGAAGATTAAAATCCGTAATATGCTGTATAAGATTCTTATACTACCTAATGTTGAAACAATCCCTTTAAAGACACTGCAGTTCATAGAGAAATATGTTGAAAAAGGGGGTGTGGTGATCGCCCTGGAACGGATTCCTGAAAAATCGACAGGGTTAATTGATTACCAACATACGGATAATCAGGTGAAGGAAATTGCCGAAAATTTATTCAACAGACCAAAACAGGCAGAGATTAAACAGGATAATCCTTATGGTTTTTCAGGACCTGGGATAGTGGAGGGTGTCGTGATGAATCGATATGGTGCAGGAGGAACCTATCAGTTAAAGAATGTCATCGACCGTCAGATCTGGTGGGATAAGCGGAGCAGTGCCCTGGATCCTTTTCTGGAGACTATCCGTAAACATATCGCACCCGATTTCGGCATCGATTTTGCGTTTGAAGGTTTACGCAAAAATGATGGTCTGACGTTTATTCACCGGAAAATAGCGGAGAGAGAAATCTATTTTGTCTCCAATATCCAGGATAGACCCAGTACAATTCCGGTGACATTCCGTGTTCATAAAAAGGTGATCCGTAAATGGAACCCTTTCACGGGGGAAATCACATCAATGTTCAGTTATAGTGAGGTTAAGGATGGAATTATGGTGCCACTTAATCTGGCTCCCTATGAATCGTTATTTCTCGAATTTTCACCCGGTGAACCTGAAGCCTATGTGACAAAAACAAATTTCAATGAGGTTGCTGAGGCTGGGAAATCCGGGTTAAAAGCTATGGCACTTCAAAACGGCAGCTATTTTGCCGTAATAAAATCAGGTAATCAGGAAAAGAAAATCACCTCTGAAGTTTTGGGAATCCCGGCCCCTTTCCAGATCTCCGGAGATTGGAATATGGAGCTAAAAAGTGATAACTTTCCACTTCTGACCAAAAAGATGGAATCACTTTCTTCATGGATTGAGGACCCTGCAACCCGAAATTTCAGCGGAACCGGATGGTATGAAATCACCTTTAATCTGCCTGCAGAATACGTCCAAAAAGAGCTTAAATTATTCCTTGATTTAGGAAAGGTTGGGAATATTGCGGAGGTCCGTCTAAATGATCAGCTTCTTGGAACGACCTGGATGCGCAATCAGAAGCTTGAGGCAACAGGTTTTGCCAGAGGTGGTGAAAATAAACTCGTTGTTGAGGTGACCAATACACTTATTAACCGGATTTCTGCGATGAAAGTACCACCTCCTGTTTCTCCGGATCTTGTTTCAAGATTTGGCAGCGGAACAGTAAGTACGGAGACTCCGAGGGAATTTGGATTTAAACCTTTGCCTGCATCAGGGCTTATAGGACCTATTCAGATAATTCCGGTTAAGGAGGTGAATATTAAGTACTAGGTGATTATTAACTGGCAGATTAAGTACTGCTTCTAGGCGCTAGAATCTGGGTTCCGGCTCTATTTCAATCTATGAATCAACCATGACTAAATTCTATTGTGGATCAGCAAATTAAATGAAGTGATCGGCCCAGCTGCCAGTCGCCAATAACATTTCAACCAATATCACCTGGTCGTATTCTCAAAAAAGTCATTTAAGCCACTTATTTCACATACTTAGCAAGAAACGGCAAAATCTTATTTAGCGCATCGGTGTTTGCTGCATCAGAAAAGCCATGACCTTCATTGGGATATGTGACAAGTTGATTTGAAACCCCGGCCATATTCAGTTTATCGACAAGGGTTGTGGATTGAACCGGCAAAACAATATCATCGACCAGGCCTTGCAGAGCAATTGTAGGAGGACTTTGGGCAGTAACATAATTGATCGGGCTCGACTGGGTGTAGATTGCCTGATTATCGGTATAGGCTGCTCCGATTGCTGCCATCAGAGCAATTTGCTGATAATAACCCTGGTTCCAAATGGCAACAAGGTCTGTCGGCCCAAAGAAATCAATGACTGCCTTTACATGTTTGTCAGGATCATTCTTGTAAGCATGAAGTAAGGCCAGATGAGCTCCCGCACTGGCTCCTAAAACAATAAGATCCTTTGAGACCAGATATTCAATCGATTTTGTAAGATAAAAATCAATTGCGGCCTTTACATCCAGCTCCTGAGTCGGGAAGAGATTCGACACCCCATAGACTGCCAGACGATAATTGATATTAATCATCGCGAAATTCGGACTTCTTTTTGTTATTGAGTCTACAACAAAAGTCATATCGGCTTTGTCTCCATCGAGCCATGCACCTCCATGGATTATGACAATCGTTTTTGTTGTTGCAACTGTTCTCCCCCCTGGAAGATAAACATCCATTTTTTGTACAGCATCCGATCCATAACTTACATTCAAATAAGTAGCAGGTTTAACGGCTACAACTGCTGGGACCAAAGTAACTGAATCTTTTTTGCACGAAGCAACGAAAAGAACCAGTGAGAAAAGAATTATTAGTTTGCGCATGATCAAAGATTATTTACAATACTAAAGAAACGATAACCATCATTAAAAGTTCAACGGGTAAAGTTATGAATTGAACAATATGTCACCAAATTCCCTGTTGTTTGTACCGATTGCCATTTCCCGGCCTGAATATTTATTTATCTTTGGGCGAATATTTTTCAAATTCACATTCTTGCAAATGAACAAATTAATTATCCCTATCCTGCTTTCGTCCCTGATTTCCATGGTCTCTGTCCTGAAAGCACAGGAACTTCCTTTTTTAAAAGCCGGTGTCTCTGTTTCGTCTGAAATGAGGCCCGAATTTGTCAAAGGGGGCCGATTACTCATTTATATGACGACCGAGGCAGGGAAGGAGCCACGGAGAAATTCAGACCTGACTGTGGGAATTACACCACAAAACTGGGATCCGTCAACAACATATACCTTTGATGCATCAGACAAGGAGCTCCGCCATACCAATCTGGAAAATGCGTTTGTGCCACTTCCAAAGAAATATTATTATCAGGCTGTATATAAGCAAAATATAGACGATGGACAGGCTAATGTCCCGGGAAATCTCTATAGTGGTGTCGATTCGGTCGATTTGTCCGGCCCAGTAACCCTGAATCTCCGGTTAAATAAAGTGATTCCACCCCTCCGGATCGTTAAAAATAAATTTGTAGTGCCCGTGGCTATCCAGAGTAAATGTCTTACCGAATTCTCCGGACATCCCCGGTACCTTAAGGCATCAATACTGCTTCCTTCGGGGTATTTCGAGAATCCAGAAAAATTTTATCCGATCTGTTACAGGGTTCCGGGGTTAAATGGCCGGTACGATGGCGTCAACAGGATGATTGCCGATAAACAATTCTCCGAATGGTGGTTTTCGAAAACGATACCTCAGGTTATCTACGTTTTTCTCGACTCTCAGGGACCTTACGGCGATTCGTATCAGGTTGATTCAGAAAATAACGGCCCCTGTGGCAAAGCGCTGACGGAGGAACTCATCCCTGAAATTGAAAAACAGGTACATTACAAGAAAGATTCCGGTAAACGTTTTCTGGCAGGTGCTTCTACAGGTGGATGGGTAGTGCTCGGGTTACAAATCTTTTATCCCGATCTCTTTGACGGAGCATGGTCGTATAGCCCTGATCCAGTTGATTTTGAACATTACGGTCTGATTAATATTTATCAGGATAAGACTGTTTTTTACAACAGGTTTGATTATCCTCAACCCGAATACCGGACCATTTACGGCGAACCGAAAGGCTCAATGAAGGAGGCGATCGAGGACGAAAATGTACAGGGAAGGAACAATAATTACCTGGATTCGGGAGATCAGTTCGGTGCATACAATGCCGTTTTCGGACCTAAAGCGAAAGATGGCCCTCCCTCGTTAATGTTTGATCCGGTTACAGGGAAAATTGATCATGCTATTGCCTCTCAATGGGAAAAATACGACCTGAAGAAAGTTCTTCAGAAAAACTGGTCAACACTGGGTCCCAAACTCCAGGGAAAGATCTGGATATGGACCGGCGACATGGATAATCTCTACTCGAATGTAGCTACACGGTTTTTGAAAATGTACCTCGATAAAACAGAGAATCCCAAATCTGACGCAAAGATCTCGTTCACATCGATGGCAGGTCACTGCGCCGAATGGAATGAAAAAAATGTACTGATGATGGTTGCTGAAAAAGCGGCGAAGAATTGAAATTCTCATTCAAATTGACATAGTATGTACTAATTTGCAGTACATTTGTACAAAAATTTAAAGTCATGATTGAACTCTCCGTTAATAAGTTCAGGGCAAACCTTAAAGAGTTTGTGGATAAAGCGATTGACGAGCACCAGCCAATCAGGGTTAACCGACGGGAAGGTAAGGATTTTATTATCATGAGTGCAGAAGATTGGGAACGGGAACAGGAAACTTTTTACATTCTTCAGAATAAATCGTTAATGCGCCAGGTTGCAGATTCATCAGTCACTTACCGGGATAATAACGGTTACAAACCTAATCAGGAGCAACTCAATGATATCGATCGTATTTGAAGGGGACACCTGGATAGTTTACGAAGCATTGAGAATTAAGGATAGGAGACTTCACAAAAATCTGTGCAAAATTTTAAAAGAGATGCAACGTGAAGATCCTGAAAAAGGCATAGGTAAACCTGAGCAGTTAAAGTATCAATTATCAGGATTTTGGTCCCGAAAATTATCTCAGTATGACAGGTTGATTTATACGTTTGATGAACATTCAATCCGAATATTTGCCATTGGGGGCCATTACGAAGGTCTAAAATAAAGGTGAATAAATTGACTGCAGCATTCATTAAAATGTGTTACCCGTACACTTTTAAGAACCAATTTTGTAATTTGAAATACATTATATCTTTCATAAAATGAAGAACTCCGTATTAATTTTAATTTTTATTTTAGCTTTTTGCTCTCCTTTCACTGCAATCTCACAATCGAAAAAAGAGCTTCGTCAACAACAGGAATACTTTACTTCGTATGAGAAGTCGACCCTATCCGGTAATGAACTTCCAGTGCCGATGCCTTACAACAAATGGGTTGATGCCGCCGGTGAGCAGCTCTATTTTGGTGACAAAACCGACGAAAACCATGCCCTTGATTGTGCCCTTTCACCCGATGGCAGATGGATAGCTGTTGAAGGGCGTTACTCGGTTGTGATCATTGACCCTGCAAGTAAGAAGATTCTTAACCGCACGGTATTAAGAGCTCCATTTGTGAAGGAAAGTCTGATGAATACCTATTCCGGAATTGCGTGGCTCAAAACCGGCGATACCTATCAGTTATTCTGGAGTTCTGTTGGCAAAGCGAATAAATCGCATGTCGTTCAGGCTTCATGGGATGGCAAGAACCTGAAGTTCATTAAATCCTTCCCTTTTGAAGCCGTTAAGCCATCGGAAACAGCATTGCCCAATGAACTGACGGTGGTGGAGGAGGCAGGTGTTCCTGTACTATATGTGGTTTTAAACGGAAATAACACCATTGAAAAGTTGGATATCCAATCCGGTAAAACAATCTGGTCGGCACCAACAGGTGTTGCCCCTTTCGGTATTGTTGAAGCAAACGGGAAACTTTATGTCTCCAACTGGGCCGGATCTGTTCCTGATAAAAGCGACGAAAATGTGGCCGGTGTTCCCTGGGGAAGCGCAAAAGTTGATCCAAGGACTGGTGCGACACGCGAAGGAACCGTTTCAGTGCTGGATCCTGAAAGCGGAAAGCTTATCAAAGAGGTTATGGCAGGATTGCATCCTAATGATATAATTACCAGCAGAGACCAGAAATTCGTTTATGTCGCAAATGCCAACAGTGACCAGGTCTCGGTTATCAATACCGGGAAGGACGAGGTTACTGAACAGATCTCAGTCAGGTTATCTCCCGTCAGAAACCGCTATTTCGGTGATTCTCCAAACGGACTTGGGATATCACACGACGGAAACACCTTATACGTTGCAAACGGGATGGATAACGCCCTGGCTGTAGTAAGACTTGGAAAGAATTCTTCGGGTGGATCGAATGAAACAGTCTCTTTGACTGAAGGATTTATTCCAACAGGTGCCTATCCTGGCGGAATAGCGGTGTATCGCGACAGCCTCCTTTTTGTAGCGAATATCGAGGCAGAAGGGTCACGAATCCCAACCGTTTCTGAGAAAGCGGGCCAGATAGTCTATAATTCACATAGGTTGATGGCATCAGTTTCAGTTATTCCGGTACCAAATAAAACACAGTTACAGAAATATTCAGAGAAGGTAGAAAAGAGTAACCAGCTTTTCAGGTTGGCCATTACCGAAAAACTCCCACGCGAGAATGTTAAACCAGTGCCTGTTCCACTTCGTATTGGTGAACCGTCGGTATTTAAACATGTGGTTTATATAATCAAGGAAAACAGAACATATGACCAGGTACTTGGCGATGTCTCAGGTGGAGACGGAGATTCAACATTATGTGTCTTCGGAAAGCAGATCACCCCTAACATGCACCAATTAATTGGGGACTATTTTCTAATGGACAATTATCATGCTTCCGGGAAATGCTCTGCGGAAGGTCATCAATGGACCGACATGGGTATGGTTACCGATTATGTTGAGAAAAATGTCCGGGCATGGATTCGTAGTTATCCGCATGTTCAGTATGATGCTCTTGTATACGCACCGACGGGATTTATCTGGGACAACGCCCTCGTTCATGGCAAAAGTGCACGAATATACGGTGAAGCATGTGATGTTGAATTTGATAGTAAGCTAAACTGGACCTCAATTTACGATGGTTTCCAGAAGGGTGAAAAGTTCGAATTTAAGAATAAGACCACCATCAAACCCGTTGAAAAAATCCTGAGCCAGAATTTCCCCAGCTCCGACAACCATAAAATCCCGGACGTCCTAAGAGCAAAGAGTTTCATTGACGAGCTGAATGCCTACGACAAAATGGACGGTGACCAGTGGCCTGAACTTATGGTAATGGCCCTTTCGAACGACCATACCGCAGGGACACGGCCCGGACTTCCGACGCCACGCGCTCTGGTTGCCGATAACGATGCGGCTTTGGGTCAGATTATTGAAGCAATTTCCAAAAGCCGTTTCTGGAAAAATACTGCCATATTTATCACCGAGGATGATTCCCAGGACGGGTGGGATCATGTTTCTGCCTACAGGACCGTCGGGGCCATTGTTAGCCCGTATACGAAACTTAACAAAACGGTAAAAACCAATTACAACCAGGTTTCTATGGTGCGCACCATTGAGCAGATTCTGGGTCTTCCGCCGATGAATATCAGCGATGCAACGGCGATGCCGATGTTCGACTGTTTCTCGTATACTCCCGATTTTGCCCCTTTCAAGGCATTACCCAATCAGATTCCGTTAACCGAGATGAACAAAAGTCTGGCCGAGTTAAAAGGTTCTGCGCTTCACTTTGCCCGAAAAAGCATGGAACCTCAGTTTGATCATATCGATATGGGGAGTGACGACCTGCTGAACCGGATTATCTGGTTTGCGATGAAAGGGAAAACAAAATACCCGTCGAAATACAGTGGGAAAGAGGATGGGGAAAAGGAATAGATTTTTTTCTTTTTTATAGTGAGAGTCTGACTTCAGGTCAGGCCCTCACTATTATAGAGTGTAGGATTCATTAGCATTAAGGGAATATCCGATAGATATTTTTGCGGTGGTCGATATCCACAAAGTAGAAAGTCTTATCTTCTAATTTGAGTCTTCATTTTTTACATTGAGTGCCTCCATTATTCTTTCGCGGCTTACGGTTTTTGATTTCAACCCTTTTTCGATTAAATCGGCCAGCCTGGAGTCTTCAATATCCTCTGTGTTTATCGATTTTGCTTTGGTTCCCGTCTTCATTGCAAGATTTAGCCAGAATTTAATGTCGGATTCGTTTTTGACCTCAATAACAACTACTTCCAGAACAATAACTGTGATCAAAATTGCTATAAAAGACGCGGTTTTTAACTTTTCTATTTCGTAACATTCATTATTGTAAGCTTTAACATTTAAAGATTTATATAAAATGGAACTTCAGACTATTCAAACTGCTTTGGGATTAAAGCGCAGTGGTAGTCATTTGACCCCAATTGACATATGTAACATTAACATTATCTGGTTTCTGAAGATTTCCGGTTTAAATCTGCAGATCATTCTAAACCAGAATACCCAAAACATTCGCTGTTATCCGGTTGTTATCATCCTGAAATCCTGATGAACTGTCGTTCACAAAAAAGGATGATTCGATTTAATTAAATATTCAATTTTTATGAAAGTATATTTTGTAAGCATGTTAAATGCTCTGGTTTTAATTGTAATTGGTCTGTGGGGCTATTTAGGATCTCAGACTCCGTCACCAACGGCCCTGATACCTGTTTTTGCCGGCATCTTGCTGCTTTCGTTTGTCAGGGGAGTCAAAGCAGGTAACAGGGTGATTGCCCATTTAGCTGTTCTTCTGACATTTGGACTTGTTATCGCATTAATAAAACCGCTTACCGGCTCAATTGGCCGGGGCGATAGCGGCGCCGTTGTCCGTGTCGCTGTGATGATGGTTTCAGGTATTGTAAGCATGGTGTATTTTATCAGGAGTTTTATTGCCGTCCGAAAAGCAAGAACCAAGACGGAATAATAAGGATTTGATTCGATTCTGTGGTTTCTGTTGTAGTTTTACACTATTTATACCTTACCCCTATAGTGACCTATTGTGTCTATTGTGGTTTTTATATTTTAAATTCATTTGACATTTAAAAGTGCAGGAATACAGATATATATGGACTCTTTTTGTCGTATTGGCTTTTACCGTCACTGCTGCTTTTAATGCTGTTGGGCAGTTAACTAATAGTGATTACTGGGCCGCCACAGATGCTTTGGGACGTAAGGTTTGTGATTATACGAGTGCCGGAGCAAAGCGGCGCGATAAGTTTGTTGCGATGTTTTACTGGACATGGCACCAGGGTGAAGATGATACGACCTACCCGGTGAAAAATATTACAGAGATAACCAGGAAGTATCCCGAAGCCATCAAAGATTACAATCACCCTGCCTGGGGAGAGAAGAAACCGGGATTTTTCTACTGGGAGCAGCCCCTGCTGGGATATTATAAAACCACAGATCCATGGGTATTGCGCAAGCATGCAGAAATGCTTGCAGATGCAGGAATTGACGCTGTATTTTTTGATTGCACAAACGGAAGTATCACCTGGAAGGAGTCGTACGAGGCTCTTTTGAAAACCTGGAATCAGGCTCAAAAAGATGGTGTCAATGTTCCCAAAATTGCTTTCATGCTTCCGTTTGGTCCATCGGCCAATTCGTTAACATCCCTTCGGCAACTCTACAACGATCTGTTCAAACCTAAAAGGTATGAAAATCTCTGGTTTTTCTGGAAAGGAAAACCGTGCATTATGGGATATCCCGATAACCTCACCGATTCGGCAGAAGACCGCGAAATAGCGCATTTTTTCACATTTCGTCCCGGACAGCCCGACTATGTTAACGGACCACAACGAAATGACCAATGGGGATGGCTTGAAGATTATCCTCAGCATGGATATGTAAAAGGTCTCGATGGGAAATTCGAACAGGTCACCGTGGGAGTTGCTCAAAATGCTGCTCCATCGACAAAGGGGCACTGCAGTGCATTTAACCTTCCTGGTTCATTCGGTCGCAGCTTCAGCCAGAGAAAGGGATTTGATCCAAGAACCAACAGCTATCTTTACGGATGGAATTTCCAGGAACAATGGGACCGGGCATTTGAGCTGGACCCGGATATCGTGTACGTTACCGGATGGAACGAATTTATTGCAGGACAGTGGTTACCAAAGGATAACTGGACCGGTGATCCTTTCTCGTTTGTCGATGAGTTCGACTGGGAGCACAGCCGGGATATTGAACCCAACAAAGGGTGGGGAGATAACGGCGATGTATTTTATCTTCAATTAGTTGACAATGTTAGGAGATTCAAGGGAATGCTTCACCCGGTAAAGGCTTCCCCGGCTCAGACAATTCATGTCGGTAACGTTAACGGCTGGGATGGGATTCAGCCATATTATCATCATTACAAAGGGAATACAATGCACCGTGACCACCCGGGGCGGAATGACCAATTTTATAAAAATACTTCGGGACGCAATGACATTGTTGGGGCAAAAATTGCCCGTGATTCGGAGTACCTCTACTTTTATGTTGAGACTTCTGAAAAGCTTACTTCGCAAAACGACCCAAACTGGATGATGCTTTTCATCGATGCCGACCGGGATAAATCGACCGGCTGGAATGGATACGACTTTGTTGTAAATAGGGTCAGCCCACGGGATGGAAAGGCAATTGTTGAAAAAAATGTCGGAGGACGATGGGAATGGGAAGCCGTGGCGGCAACAAAATTCGGGGTAAAGGAAAATAAACTTGAGTTGGAGATTAACAGGCGTGTTTTGAATCTCAATAAGGGAGAGGTCGATGTGGAGTTCAAATGGAACGACAACATGCAGGAGCCGGGAAATATTATGGACTTCTATGTAAACGGCGATACAGCTCCCGGAGGTCGGTTTAATTTTATTTACAGCAGTAAACAGCAACCAGAAAGATGAATATCAAAAAGTGGAGATTCAGATTTGGAATAGCGATCATCTTAATCTCAATCCTTGTATTTTTCATGCTTTTTTCCATCCCCTTTCTAACAATGGATGTGAAATCCAAGTTAACGATATCTCCAATTCTTCTTGTGGTCGGGGAGGTAATGTTTTGGCTCGGAATTGTGTTGATCGGAAAAGATGTTTACCTG
>CAIOOC010000892.1 GCA_903859795.1 uncultured Bacteroidia bacterium | reverse complement strand
TCTATCTCAATTTTTCTACTTTTGAGCTCGTTATAATTTTAAAAGATGAGCTTAATTACTGTTTTAAAAAGATATCCAACGACATTCTGGGTCGCGAACATGATGGAACTCTTTGAACGTTGGGCATGGTATGGCTTTTATATCATCTTCGCCTTGTACCTTACAGGTTCCACCGATGAAGGAGCTTTGGGTTTTTCCCAGACTCAAAAAGGGCTTATCATGGGGATTGGCACTGCCTTTCTCTACCTGCTTCCTATCGTGACAGGCGCCTTGTCAGATCGGATCGGATACAGGAAAACCCTGTTCATTGCCTACACTATATATACTGTAGTGTTTCTAATGATCCCAACTTTTAAATCCTTCTCATCAGTTTTCTTTATTTATCTTTTGCTTGCTGTAGGAGCCGCCCTATTCAAACCGATAATCGCGGCAACAGTTACAAAGACTACCGACGCACAGACCTCCTCAATCGGCTTTGGTATTTTTTATATGATGGTAAATATAGGCGGATTTATCGGTCCGTTTGTGACCGGTTTTGTCAGGAAATATTCATGGGATTACGTATTCTACTCATCAGCAGCAGTAATTGCCTTCAACTTTATCCTCGTTACCTTTTTTTACAAGGAACCGGTTCAAAAGAATAGGGGAGAAAAGATGCGCAACACTTTAGCAGAACAAATCAGACATATTTTCGGGAATATAGCAAAT
Source organism: uncultured Bacteroidia bacterium (assembly GCA_903859795.1). GTDB lineage: Bacteria > Bacteroidota > Bacteroidia > Bacteroidales > Prolixibacteraceae > JAAFHB01. The sequence continues at coordinate 2,899 of CAIOOC010000892.1, read as the reverse complement.
GCTTTATCAGACTGGCGATTTGCCTTGTTCCTCTTAATAGTATCCGGTTTCTGGACTATGTATATGCAGTTCTATATGACTCTGCCGGTTTTTATAGACCAATGGGTAAACACAGCCATCTTATACGATTTTCTTAATCACTATGTTCCCTGGCTTGCTTACCAACTTGGAACCTCTGAAGGAACCATTCCGGCAGAATATATACTAAACGTGGATGCCGGGTACATTATCCTTTTTCAGATCCTCATATCCGCTATTGTTATGCGATATAAGCCTTTAAGCGCTATGATGGCGGGAATACTGATTGCATCAGTTGGCCTTGGTCTCAGCCTTGCAACTCAAAACGGACTTTTTATAGTTGTAGCCCTACTCGTATTCTCGATCGGAGAAATGATGAGTTCCCCAAAAATTACAGAATATATCGGACGGATAGCCCCATCAGATAAAACGGCTCTATATATTGGCTGCTCTTATATCCCGGTTGCCCTTGGAAATCTTTTTGCGGGGATAGTCTCCGGTAATGTCTATCAGAATATTTCAGATAAAATTACCCTCACTCAAAAAGAGGCCATTGTCAGAAAGATTGATCTTCCTGCAATTGGTGCTCAATTTACCAAAAATGACTATTTTCGAAGTGCCGCGACAAAAATGAATATGACAACGGATCAGCTTACACAATATTTATGGGATAAATACCATCCATCATCATTTTGGATGGTGGTAACCGGAATCGGGATGGTTGCCTCCGTGATTCTTTTTTTCTATGACAGGTTTATCCTTAAAAGGAGATAACTTTACCCTGCCAATTAATGATATCAAGATGAGGTTACTAAAATCAGTTCTGATCTTTAAAAAACATCGAAAACAAGTACTAATTCTGATCCTGGTTTTCGCGGGTTTCTCCGTAAGAGCTCAGAATGATTACAATCTTTTTAAGAGTTATGAACCCTTCAGGCCTGACAGTACAGGAAACATTTATTTTGCCATTGACAATGTGGACTTTTTCAAAAACAACGAGAATAAGTTGGAGCGCAGTGCCGATTATACAATTACAGGTGCATTGCTTCGTCCGAAAGCTGTTTATTATCCCGATCCCAAAATAAGGATGGAATTGGGAGGCCATGTTTTAAAATACAATGGACGTGACGATTATGCCCATATATCCCCCTGGTTTAATGTGCATTATCAACCGACTAATAAAATAGCGGTTATCCTTGGAAATCTTAATAGCGATCAGAATCATTTACTCCCGGAACAACTTTACAACCCCGAACTATTTTATACTGCCAAGCCCGAGTCTGGTCTTCAGGCAATGTACAAATCAAAACGTTTTTCGACAGATCTGTGGATCGACTGGCAACAAATGATCCTTCCGGGGGATCCTTACAAGGAAAGGTTTGTATTTGGTGTACGATCTGACCTTGTCCTTTTAAACCAGACCGGGACTTCAGTAAGCTTTCCTCTTATTTTTTATGGAATGCACGAAGGGGGGACAATTGGTACAGCAGCCGGTTTAGCGAAAAGCTTTATAACGATTACCCCCGGACTGGTCTTCAGGAAGAAAATCGAAGGTAAACATTTTACAAATCTGGAATTAAAAACCTCCTTCTCGCTGTCAACCTACCCAAAGGATAATGTGATCTTCAAACAAGCCGACGGTTGGGGGTTTTATGGCAGCGGAACCATTAATTCCGCTTTTGGCGCTCTAACCGCAGCCTTCTGGCATGGACATTTATTTTATACGCCACAGGGAACTCCTATCTTTCAGAATTATCCGGGAACTGGAACAGATTGGCAGACAAACCATCAATTGATCGATTTGAAATATAACTATCAGTACCAGATTATCCGGGATACCTACTTCGGATTTATGTTTGATTACTACTACGACACCATTCGGATGAAGGCGGTTAACAGTGAGGGTTTATACCTTGTGATCAATTTCGGGGTAATTCCCAAAGGCAAGAAATATACGGTTCAATAACGTTTAGTAGGGGTAGTTTAATTATTGCTCATACAGTTACTGGCAATTGGCAACTAGCTGCTGGCCGATATTACCGGGAGATGGTCTCTCTTTTCATGAAAAGGTTAAAAATAAAAGTCATTTAATTACGAGCATCTGAGCTAGCCGCCAGTAACCCAAAGCAAGCTGCAGATCAATAGCTGCATCCGTTCCCTCTCTTTTAAATGCTTCGTCTTGATTTTGTTGAAGTTATTTTTAGCCTGAAGTTGCAGAATCAAAAATATTGAATACTTTTGCAGTCCCGATTTTATCTTTATTTGCTGAAGTATTAATCGGGTATGGTAACAACCTTAGCAAATGTTATTAACAATTTATTGTCAGTAACCCTGTTACAATACCCATTGATCGTGTGAATCAGCAAAAAACAGATTGTGTCACAATTAAAATTTGAAACGAAAGTGGATACTTTAAGTTACAAAACGATATCGTTGAATAAAGCAACGGTAAACAAAGAGTGGGTCGTTATCGATGCCACAGATCAAATTCTGGGTCGTTTGGCCGCAAAAGTGGCTATTGTCCTTAGAGGCAAGCATAAGGCAAGTTACACCCCTCACGTGGATTGTGGTGATAACGTGGTCATTATCAATGCTGAAAAAGTACGTTTAACCGGGAATAAATGGAAGTTAAAAGAATACATTCGTCATACGGGTTATCCCGGAGGTCAGCGTACTCAAACTGCTGCCGACATTCTGAAAAAATATCCTGAAAGACTGATGGAAAAGGCAGTTAAAGGGATGCTCCCAAAGAATAGTCTGGGTAGTAAACTTTTCAATAATCTGCATGTATTTGTTGGCGCAAATCATGACAAAGAAGCACAGCAGCCAAAATTTATTAACCTGGACAATATTAGATAAGTATCATGGAAATAATTAACAC
>CAIOOC010000891.1 GCA_903859795.1 uncultured Bacteroidia bacterium | reverse complement strand
ATTTATGCCTTAAATAAGGGAGGAAATGGAATCCACGTGACAGATAGCTCAAAGTATCTGCCATTTATTCCTCCTCTTCATACAAGTTCTGAATTACGCGCAAATGTAAAGAGGAAGTTCAAACACATATCTTCCCTGTATGCAAAAATAGAAATGGAATACTTTGCAAAACAAGATAAGGTTTACGCTGCAGATAATACTGAGACTCCAACTCCAGGTTATCTTCTTTATAATGCAGGAGTCGGGGCAGACATCACCAATAGTCATGGGAAAGTGCTCGTAAACATTAATATTCAGGGGAATAACATAACGGATGTCGCTTATCAATCTCATTTAAGCAGATTAAAGTATTTTGAACCATACCCAAATAAGCTATCCGGGAAAAATGGTATTTACAATATGGGCAGAAACATTAGCTTGAAATTGATTATGCCACTTAATTTCTGATAAAGCTTCCGGCAACACATTTGGTATCCGAAATTATTTATTGCCTTTAATCTCCTTTAATAAACTAGAATTTAAATCTTTAAAGGTGGTTGTCCATTTCTAGAAACAAGTGATATGAGGAGAGAAATATGCCCTGTTCCGAATTCTTTGTGAATATGAATCCAACTGAAATGGGAGACGTTGGTCTAACCATTAAAGAAGAAGATGAAATTGCAGCTTTTATGAAACCACTTTCAGACAGTTACACAAAATATTTTAGTGCTTAATATATGGTTTAAAAAAGAGGTTGTCAACCCGTGATAACCTCTTCTTTTTTGGTTTAAAAACTCCTTTATTGCGCCAGATTGAATGTGACCTTTGCCCTTAATGTAAGGCCGGATTGAGAGGGAAGTTCCCTGATGGCATCCGGATTTGTGACCTGATTTCGGGAAGCATAAAATACCGGTCCCCCCGAAAGCGAAAATGAGATTCTTGAATTATTGGTAGTCATATTCAACGAAGGCCCAACCAAAATTTTTGCTCCGCCTTCGGCTTCATCCGACCAGAGCCCTTCCAGGTCCTGGCCAACTGTCTCAAATCCTCCATACAGTTTACCAATTATAATATGATGAAAACCAAAGCTTGATATAATATCAATTTTATCCCTGTTCGCTCCAAAGGCTTTTTCAAAAAGAACGTTACCCCCGGCCTTCCACCGCTGCGCATCATAGGATATTGTCACCCTGCTCAGGATTGAGCCAATATTGCTAAAATCTTTATTCGCCCCTAATCCAATCCCCAGGCGCAAGCCCTGATTTTTCTTGCCTCCAATAATATCGTGTATGATTTCAACCTGCTGTGCACTGGTGACATTATCCTGACTGGTAAAGCCAAATGCTGCATGTGCATATAAAGTGAATTGTTTTCCCAAATAACCTTTAACTCCAACCTGTTGACCGACACCTTCATTCCCGAAAGGTCCTGAGACTCGTTCTCCGTAACTTGTTGAATAATCCATCGTCCATTTTAAATCCTCCGGGGTTAATGTTGTCTTTGAAAACAGAAACGGTTCGGGTGCCCTTTTAAAGGTAAGAATTTGGCTGTTTTCAGGGATCTGCGCAATCGAAGCGGCTTCCATTACTATGAATATCAGAAAGATAATAATTTTTTTAGTCATAAATATCGCTATAGGTGTCCTACCAATTAAGCGGTAAAGATAAATTATTGGGAGATATAAAAAGTGTGCTGCCAATAATTTTAGTCTTCTCCCACGACAACGAGTCTGATATTAACTGAATTTGACCAATACGTAGCCTCCAAATCACAAAAGCCCCGGAAACCTGGGGAGTCTCCGGGGTTGATAAAACTATATTAACCCAAAGAAGCTGATCGGACGATCAACGTAAGTAAATATATGAAAAAAAATAAAAAGATTCAGAATATTTGAAACGTTTATCTCATGGAAAACGTATAAAAGGACGTGTACAAGATTAATCAGTCAGGAAGTAATCGTCTTCATCAAAACTCCTGATTAGAAGGCATTTAACGCTGGTGAAAGCTATTAACGAAATAATTTCCACCGGCTCCACCTAAAAATTTAAACAAATGAGCGAACTTAAGGAAAGACCAGGTTTGGGATGGTTGCCGGATTATCCCGATTTTAGAGATTATACAGCAAAGGATAGGGCTGTAAACACGATGCTAAACAGGATTGGAGTTGATAAACCCCTAGAGGTAAGCCTCCCTGAAACAACTGATCTAAGAGCATGGTGTTCAGCGGTTTTTGATCAGGGTTCACTGGGGTCATGTACTGCAAACGCAGGCGTTGGAATGGTTGAGTATTTTGAACGGAGGGCTTTTGGAAAATTCATCGAAGGTTCACGGCTCTTCCTTTACAAGGCAACCCGAAATATGCTGCATTCAATGGGCGACTCAGGCGCATTTCTTCGAAGTACAATGGGCGCGTTAGTCCTTTTCGGCGTTCCACCTGAAGAATACTGGCCCTATAAAATCGAAGATTATGAAAAGGAACCATCCGCTTTCTGTTATGCCTATGCTCAGAATTATCAGACAATTAACTATTACCGGCTTGATCCTCCTGGAACTTCCCCAATTGGATTACTTGCGCAAATAAAAACTAATCTTTCGGCCGGGCTGCCAGCGATGTTTGGGTTCACGGTATACAGCTCTTACAATCAGGGGGAATCAACAGGAAAGATACCTTATCCGGTAAAGGGTGAGAAGATTGTCGGTGGTCATGCAATTGTTGCCGTTGGTTATGACAATAACATGAAGATTAAGAATTCAAATACCGGCAGCGTAGAAACAAACGGGGCCTTACTGATCCGGAATTCCTGGGGCAAAGGATGGGGAATGGCCGGTTATGGCTGGTTGCCCTATGAATATATTTTGAAAGGGCTGGCCCAGGACTGGTGGTCGATTCTGAAGAACGAATGGGTCGATACGGGAGAGTTCAAGGTATAAAACCTAGGAGGCAAAATAGAACCTAAGCACTTTATTCAATTATAATATCGTATTTATCAAGTAATCCTGCAAGTCCATCTCTCGAGAACTTTGCCTTTTTTATCCGGTTGACAGTAGGATCAATGGAGTAATGAAAAGAAGTTCGAAAATCACTCTTTTCTAAATTTGAACCCTCAAATATGGCCCTTTCAAAGTTGCAATTATCAAATAATGAAAGAGTCAGATCTGCGTCAGTAAAATCTGCTTCCTGGAGTTCGCAGTTTTTAAACTTCGTTCCTTTTAGTTTAAGTTTATAGAATGAAGTTAAATTCATCAGACTATTCTCAAAAGTCATAGACAATAGAAATGGGTTACAATCACTAAAGTTTAGGCCAAGAAGTTTGCAGCTTAGGAATTTCACCGTCTTCAATGATACATTTTTGACACTTGTCATGCTTAAATTGCAATTTTCAAACACGCAATCGATAAAGGATTTATTGGATAAATCGGCACCAGAGAAATCACAATTTCTGAAGGTACAACTTTCATATTCACGTTCCGTCAGTGAATTTGCTACTGAATAATCCTTTCTGAAAACAATATTCCAATCAGATTTCAAAGCCACTAATTTTTCCCCCATATTACTGATACAATTATTTCATTTCTTCTCCCTCTCAACTGCCAGGGTGGATTATAACCCAGAAAACGGAAATTACCGGTAAAGATAATGCCTTGAGCTGTAAGAAGCGTTTTTAATTTCTCTGAGTGATGCCGGATCTCATGATCGGAAGCAAAACCGCTGAATCTGATTGCTGCAACATATTCATCTGAAGTTTTGTGGATGATTACATTTGAATCGTTGGGTTTTGGAAGATTGTCCAATGTATAACCGAAGGGCATTACAAAGCTCATCTCTGATAAGGTATCATTAATGTTCATTTGAACCGGAGCGGTCATCGAGATTTTGGTTCCTGAAACATTACCTCCGAATATGTATCCCGCCAACCTTCTGAACCCCGGACCTGACAATTCACGGTAAGTTTTGGCAGAGGAACAAATTGTGGCAAGGGTTGCTGATGGATAGAACCTTATTTCAAACTCTTTTTCGGAATGAACTACCGTATATTTTTGTATTTCAGTCTTCTGAGTTGCCATAGAGGTGTAAGATTGAAAAATAAGGAATCCTGTGAAAAGTAAGATTATGACAATTATTACAATCTTCATTTTGGATGCTTTAAAAGTTGTTTTACAGGAACGATTGGTATTGTAAATTGTTCAGTATGCTATTCCTGCCGGATTGGTGGTAAAACAAGCTCTAAAGCACTAAATTCCGAGAAAGCCCATGCAATTGCATCACTTTGATTATTCCTTGATCTTTCGTATCTCAAATTTGAAGGGTAATTACTTCGGTTGGTTCCCGGCGCGAGGTTACAATAAGATTGAACCGCTCCTGAAAGTGTTTCATCGCATCAAAGGCAATCTGAGGAGTATTATTTTCTCCGGAAAGATGACTAAGCAGAACCCATTTTAAGTCCGGACCTGCATGTTCAGAAAGCAAATTTACCGCCTGAGAGTTTGAAAGATGACCAACGTCAGAGGCTACCCTCTGCTTCAAATGATGTGGATACGGCCCTTCCCAAAGCATTTTTTCGTCGTAGTTGGTCTCCAAGAAGAGTGCATGACATACCTTCAAATGTGAGGTGACATTGGCACAGGCAGAACCAATATCAGTAAAGACACCAATATTAATTCCCTGATATTCGATACGAAATGATGTCGGTTCTTTGGCATCATGGTTTTTTAGTACCGGGTGGATGATAAACGGAATTAACATAACTGGTTGATCGGGCTGTATAAATCTTACGGCAACAGGCTGGTTTGTAATATAGAGCGATTTATATGTTCCTTTTGTCATATAAACCGGAATATCAAGCTTTTTACCAAGGACACGGGCACCGCAGACATGATCGTTGTGTTCGTGTGTTATAAAAATTCCTCTAAGTATAGAAGGGTTAAGGCCTTTGAATCTCATTCTGGCCAGTATCTGCTTGCAATTAATCCCAGCATCCACAAGAATGGCATCTTCCTTATTACCAATATAATAACAATTTCCATTGCTTCCAGAAGCTAAAGCACATATTTCAATCATCCAAGTCTGTTTTAGCTGGTAAATTTAAGATTAATAGGGAGAGGAGGAAATAGGGAACTAAAAAATGAAAAGTGTAAAATGAAAAGTGCAATGTTCGGATTTTAGGATTGAAAGAATAATGATTGGGAGTAAGATTCCGATGGCAATGCAATCTCTATCCGAATAGTCTAAAGCCTAACAGCCTAATAGCCTTTTCACCCGATTCTGGTGATATTCCGCCCATTTAACTGGTTAATCAGTTGTTCGCGGTAAGCCTCAGATACAATCACTCTGTGCTTTGCGATAATGGCCATATTTCCGTCGATGTGATCAATTTTTTGAAGATTGATCAGTACAGAGCGATGTATTTTCTGAAAAGAGAATCCATTAAGTTTCTCTTCCCAGCTTTTGAGGGTCTCATGGGTGATAAGTTTTTTATCTGTACAGAAAACGGTGGTATAGTCCCCACAGGATTCAACATATAGCAATTCATCAAGATCAATCTGGTAGATTCGCTTGTCTGCCTTGACAGTAATTTTTCGGCTAACCGACGTATCGGGTTTGTGCACCAGACGTTCCTTTGCCTTATTTACAGCCTTGAAAAACCGTTCAAAAGAAAATGGTTTCAGCAGAAAATCAACGACTTCAAGATCGAACCCGTCAACTGCGTATTTCGGATAGGCAGTGGTGAAAATTACAAGAGGCGGTTTAAGGAGTGCCCGTAAAAAACTAATTCCCGACATGCCCGGAAGATTGATGTCCAGAAAGATAAGATCTATGGTATTATTATCCAAAAAAGATTGTGCGGTAAAGGGATCTTCGAATGAACCACACCATGATAAATCCGGGCAATTGGAAATATTGCGTTGCAGTATCTCCCTTGCCGCGGGTTCATCTTCAATAATAATACATTTCAGGATCATAATAATTAATCTAATCTGATGGTCAATTCGACAATGAAAAGATCACCGCTTTCTTCAAATTTCAATTGGTGCTTACCTGGATACAACAAATTTAGTCTTTTTTCTACATTTCTGATTCCAATTCCCCCCTCTTCTTGATTCTGTGGGTTTTCCCGACGTTCTATCCTGTTTCTGGTGCGGAAAGAGAGTTCGTTTCCTGAAAATCTGATATCAATTTCGATTGTGCTGAGTGTGCTGCCTCTCCCATGCTTGAAACAGTTTTCCGCCAATGGAAGCAACAGAAGTGGAGCAATCTGAGTTTCAACAAAATCTCCTTCAATGTTAAGAATGACCTCTGTAGTATTCCGGTTAATTCTCTCTTTCTGAAGACCGACATAGGTTTTAATAATCTCAATCTCTTTCTCCAGTCCGATTTTTTCGCTCGATGTATCGTAGAGAACATACCTTAGGAAATCAGATAATTGAAGAATCACCTCTTTTGTCCTTATGTCACCCTTGTCTGCAAGGTCATAAATGGTGTTCAGGTTATTAAAAAGAAAGTGGGGATTTATCTGAGCCTTCAGGGCTGAGAGCTCATTTTTGACTTTTTCGCGGTTTGTAATCAGCATCCTGCCATACTGCCAAAGCAGGTAGACAGTAGTAGTTATTGCAAGATAACCGGCCATTATCAGGATAAGTTCCCACACTTTGAACCACGATATGTAGAAAAACTCAGGGAAGATTTTGTCGATGAAGTAGTCAAAAAGAGCAAAGTTAATACATCCGGCAATTGCGGCTAATGCTAGTACCCTGAAGACATATCTAATAAATTTCCCCTGTGATAAATATTTGGCAATCAGAATCCTGGTATTTATATAAACAGCAGCTATAATGGTGACATGAAAAGTCAGAACATAAAGAAAATTATCAATGAAAAAGAGTGCAATAACCGGAACGATAATACTATTATCCTTAGCCTCGATTTCCACGGTGACCGACCAAAGAATAATCAGGAGTTCAGCCACTGTAACGCTCCATTTTATCCACGGCTTTATTTCTCTAAACAGCCAGATAAACGGTGCCAGGACCAGAATGATAATAATATTGCTTATTAGCAGCATATTCCACGCTGTTAAGTTCAAATCATCGAAGATGAATCCGGATTCAATCCCCCGGCTGAAAAAGGCGTTAAAGAGATTAATTGAGATAATCCAGAACATCAAATGGAGCAGGATTACTCGATATCTGTTGATTGTAAGTGTTTTCATGACATTTCTAATTTAAACGTGTAAGATTCAGTCTTGCCTGCTGACTTTCCCAGTTAATAAACCGTGGCTGTTCGGCATACCGTTCAATCATGCCGGTCAGGTCATGAGAGGATGCGGTAAGCAGAAATCTTCCGGTTTCCTGTACCCACTGATAATTAATACGTACCCTCTTCTTCTCAATCATCTCCTTGACACAGTCAGCACCCAGCCATGAGAGGTCGGCATGGTTCCGGTCTATCCTCAGTCGGGCCAGTGTATGAACCTCGAAGAAACTGTTTGACGCGAGTTTACTCTTCATCAGACTCTCTTTGTCATACGGGATAAAGTCGGCATAGGAACTACTATTCACGGTGAAGAGAACGACCTTAAATTCATATGTTACTGAATCTGCCAGTCTTTTTAATTTTGCAATGTAATAGTTCTCCGGTTTATAGACTGTCGAGTCCAACCCCTTTTGGGTCTTGATGACTTGTTTGGAAATAAAACGCTTAACCGACCATGTCGAGGTGGTGTCAGCCAGAGCCCAGATTCCGGAGTTGCCTGAATTGGTCGAATCTTTTGAAGACTTTACAGGTTGGGCAAACCATGAACCTTCGATTGCCGGGATAAGGATTATGTTTTTTTCGACATAATAGGGGTTCAGCGAACAGATCATATAAAAATTGTCGCATCCCAGCAGAAACAGCAGTAATCCTGCACAAAGCCATAATTTTCGCTTCATAATTTTGATTTTTACTGATTTACGAAACGAAGTTAAACTGATTCCCTGCAACATGGCAAATTTTTTCGACGGGATGCCGTTTATTTTCGACTGGATGGGGGTTGATGGCGAAACCGGTTTGGAGAATTGGTCTCAGGAATTGCTATTTCTAAACCTTTATTTGAATGATTCGTGCCGATGGGACTCCAGATATTCCTGATTGTTTGTTCCCCCCGGAATGAATTCCGGCGTTACAACATGAATCATCCCTGGCGGGATTTAAGAATTTTAACCTTTACGATTGACACCTTGAATCAATTTAAATCCATGTTAGTGATTTTTATACCATGCTTATTTCATTCTCTTTTCTGAGCCGTAGGCTCGGAACATATTAGATTGGATAGAATTCAATTTCATCGAATTAACAGACGCAAAAAAAAACCGGTCCATGCGGGCCGGTTCTCAATTTATAATCGTCATCTGCTATTTTACAACAACATTTACAATCTTATTCGGGACGATAATAATTTTTGCAATCGCCATTCCTTCAACCCATTTAGGAGTATGATCATGAGCCAGCACCGCTTTTTCAATCTCCCCGTTTGGAAGATCAACAGGCAGCGAAATTTTGAACCGCACCTTCCCATTGAACGAAACAGGGTATTCGAAGGTATCTTCAGTCAGAAAGGTTTCATTGAATACCGGCCAGGGGTGGAAACTTAAAACTGAACTGTTACCATAAAGCTCCCAAAGCTCTTCTGCCACATGCGGAGCAAAAGGGGCCAGCAACTGAAAGAAAGTTACTGCCGTATTGTGATTCACCTTACCCGCTTTATAGCAATGATTGGTAAAGACCATCATTTGTGAAACGGCAGTATTGAATTTCATATCCCGTATATCATCACTCACTTTACGGATTGTCTGGTGAAGAATCTTCAAAGTCTCTTTGTTCTCTTCTCCTTCCGAAATATTCCCTTTTTCCCCAAAAAAGGTTACAACCCTGCGCAGAAAGTTATAAACTCCTTTAACCCCGTTCTCTGTCCACGGTTTTGTAGCATCAAGTGGTCCGATAAACATCTCAAAGAGTCGCAATGAATCGGCTCCATAGTTGTTTACGACGTCGTCAGGATTCACCACATTTTTCAACGACTTTGACATCTTGGCCACGATCTGGTGCAGCTCTTCACCGGTAACCGTGCTAAAATATTTTCCGTCACGCTCTTCAACCTGATCAGAAGGAACTTTTGAGCCTGAAGCTGTTTCGTATGCAAATGCCAGGATCATCCCCTGGTTAAACAGTTTCTGGAAGGGTTCATTTGTTGAAACGATACCCAGATCAAAAAGCACCTTATGCCAGAAGCGGCTGTAAAGCAAGTGCAAAACTGCATGCTCGGCGCCACCAACATACAAATCGACCGGCATCCAGTAGTTCTCAGCCACTTTGCTGAACGGTTCCTCGTTGTTAGTCGGATCTGTAAACCGCAGGTAATACCAGCATGAACCGGCCCACTGAGGCATTGTATTGGTCTCGCGACGCCCTTTCCTTCCGTTTTTATCTGTTACGATAAGCCACTCCCCTGCATTCGACAGCGGTGATTCGCCCGTTTCACCCGGCATATATTTTTCAACTTCTGGCAATGGAAGTGGCAATTCGCTGTCGTCCAATACGCTTACTTCCCCGTCTTCCCAATGGATTACAGGAAACGGTTCTCCCCAATATCTTTGACGACTGAATAACCAATCGCGCAGTTTATAGTTAACGGTGGCTTTCCCAAGATCATTCGATTCAAGCCAGCTTGTTACGGTCTGAATCCCTTGTTCTTTTGACAGACCGTTGATCTCAATTCCAAGCTCGCTATTGGATGAGTTGATATATGCGCCATCCTCCGTCCAGCATGCTTCACCATTGAGTACTTTAATACGTACATCATTAGGTGCGTTTTTAGGGTCAAGGATGCAGATAATCGGAATATTGAAAGTCTGCGCAAATTCAAAGTCGCGGGTATCGTGTGCTGGTACGGCCATGATGGCACCTGTTCCGTAACCCATTAATACATAATCTGCTACCCAGATCTGGATTTTAGCTCCGTTGATCGGGTTGATAGCAAATCTCCCTGTAAAAACACCAGTTTTACCTTTTGCAAGGTCCGTTCTGTCGAGATCACTTTTCAAAGCAGCACCAAGAACATACGCCTTGACGGCTTCAGTTTGGTCGGCCGTAGTAATTTCATTTACCAATTCGTGCTCAGGCGCTACAACCATATAAGTCGCACCGAATAAAGTATCCGGACGGGTTGTGTAAACGCGTAATTTCTTGTCAAGACCCTCGATTTTAAAATCGACCTCAGCACCTGTCGAGCGACCGATCCAGTTGCGTTGCATATCCTTCACACCTTCAGGCCAGTCAAGCTGATCCAACCCGTCAAGCAATCGCTCAGCGTAATGAGGTATGCGTAACATCCATTGTTTTAAGAACCTACGTTCAACCTCCTTCGTCCCGCATTTTTCATGTGATCCATCGTTGAGAACCTCTTCGTTGGCACAAACCGTCTTACAATTGCGGCAATACCAGACTTGTGCATTATCGTAGTAGGCCAGTCGTTTACTACCTATATAACTTTGAACTGATGAATTACCAAGTTTTTTTATCTCGTCAGGAACAGGCAGTTCGCTGATGTGTCTTCCCTTATTTTGTATGGTATCAAACCAGGTATTGAACAAACGGATAAAAATCCACTGTGTCCATTTGAAGTAATTTGGATCAGTGGTGTTGATTTCACGCTCCCAGTCATAACTCAAACCTAACGATTGAATCTGACGGCGAAAAGTATCACAGTTTTTCAGAGTTGTGATTGCCGGGTGAGTACCGGTTTGAATGGCATACTGTTCCGCAGGTAATCCAAAGGCATCCCAGCCCATTGGATGAAGAACATTAAACCCGTTTGCTCTTTTATACCTGCAAATGATATCAGTTGCTGTATAACCTTCGGGATGACCGACATGCAATCCTGCTCCGGAGGGATATGGAAACATATCGAGGCAATAGAATTTGGGTTTCGAATGATCTATCTCCGTTTTAAATGTATTGTTCTCGGCCCAGTACTGCTGCCATTTGCTTTCAATCTCTTTGAAATTGTAATCCATCTCTTTAGTGCGTATTCGTTCATTTTCAATTAAGGGGCGAAATTAACGCTTTATTCGCTCTCAACCCCTGAATATAAAAAGTTTTGTGCAAAAAAATAACTGCTAAGAAGTTGATTCAGGGTCGGATCTTACAAAATTTTTTCCTCAAAGTTAGCTCCGGTCGATT
>CAIOOC010000890.1 GCA_903859795.1 uncultured Bacteroidia bacterium | reverse complement strand
CATTATTGTGGACGATAAGGGGAATGATTTCTTTGCGGAGCTAAAATAGATTTACAGCAATATTTAGCGAAAAAAATGGCGATTCAATTTTTGGATCGCCATTTTTTTATTCTTCTAATGTTGATTAATCTTTCTAATTAAATTTACTATTTCACTGCCAGTGATTGTGGATGTTTCACTTTTGTCATAAATAGTAAGAAGATTTACGCTTATCGTTTCTTCCTCTTTTTCTATTTCTAATATTATATCCATTTTAAGGTAGCTAATGATTCTCAAGCCTCCACTTTTACCTTTTCCTTTACTTTTAACAGCTAACCTTATTTTATAGACCTCATATCCAAGCGCTTTACCTAATCTTGGATTGTTTTTTAACTTATTTTCGAGCTGAATTAATTCATCACTTAGTGATAAATATTTTTTGAGTAACGGCTTTGCCTGCTTTTTGAAGCTTTGGTTAATTTTAACTTTTACTTTCATTTACAAATTCTGAAAGAGTTTGTAAATCGTCACCACTATTTTTTGAATTTTTTAATTCGATCATTCCATCTTCAACAGCATGAATGACCTCCAATTTTTTCAGAATTTTTTGATAATCAGCATTAATCTTTTCCCATTGGTCAAAAGGAACAATTACTGCGGTTTTGATACCTTTGTCATCGTGAATGAACTGTAAATTCTTTTTCATTTGATGCTCTTTTTGCAAAGTTAGCGAAATTTTTGTTCACTTATTTACATCCTCTCCGGCACCTCAATTCCCAATAATGAAAAGCAGTTTTTTATGGTTTTTCCAATGGTTTTGGCAAGCAACAACCTGAATTTTCGAATCTCCTCGTCGGGTTCGTTCATAATTGTAAAGTCGTGATAATACTGGTTAAACTCTTTAACCAGTTCATAAACAAAATTGGCCACAAGCGCTGGACTATGATTTGTTCCAGCCTCATTTACAACTTCAGGAAATGTAACAAGTATTTTAATCAAAGCGCTCTCCTTTTCATTCATCTCGATGTCTGTGATTTGGGCGGGAATTTCAATTCCGGCATCGGATGCCTTGCGTAAAACACTCTGAATCCGGGCATAGGTATACTGGATAAATGGACCGGTATTCCCATTAAAATCGATCGATTCTTCAGGATTAAACAGCATGGTCTTTTTGGGATCGACTTTAAGGATGAAATACTTGAGAGCTCCCAGTGCCACAATGCGGTAAATCCTCTCTTTTTCTTCATCACTGTAATTGTCCAGCTTTCCAAGTTCTTCAGATACTTTGCGGGCGACATCAATCATACCTGCGACAAGATCATCGGCATCAACTACGGTTCCTTCGCGCGATTTCATCCTCCCCTGTGGTAGCTCAACCATCCCATATGAGAAGTGATAGAGGTCCTTTCCCCATTTGTACCCCAATTTGTCGAGCAATAGTGAAAGTACTTGAAAATGGTAAATTTGCTCATTACCAACAACATAGATCATATGGTCGATCGGAAAATCGTTATAGCGGATCTTAGCAGTTCCGATATCCTGTGTCATATAGACAGAAGTCCCGTCGGAACGGAGGAGGATTTTGCGATCCAGACCATCCTTTTCCAGATTAGCCCACACAGAACTATCATCCATCTGTTCGAAGATTCCTTCCTTTACACCTCGCAATACCTCATCCCGACCAACAGTGTAAGTATTTGATTCATAATATATTTTATCGAAATCTACACCCAGTGTTTTGTACGTTTCATCAAAACCTGCGTAAACCCAGCTGTTCATCAGTTGCCAGAGAGAACGGGTATCCGGGTCATTTGCTTCCCATAGACGGAGCATTTCACGCGCCTCATTAATAGTTGGGGCCTGCTCTTTTGCTGCCTCTTCGCTCAGACCCCCGGCGATTAAATCAGATACCTCGTTTTTATATAGCTGGTCGAATTTTACGTAGTATTCACCAACCAGGTGATCCCCCTTCTTTCCCGAAGATTCAGGTGTTTCGCCATTGCCGAGCTTTTTCCATGCAAGCATTGATTTGCAGATATGAATGCCACGGTCGTTCACAATATTTGTTTTAACTACCTTATTCCCATTGGCTTTCATAATTTCACTGACTGAATATCCCAAAAGATTATTCCGGATATGCCCAAGATGGAGAGGCTTATTCGTGTTGGGAGAAGAGTATTCAATCATAACAACCTCCGAATTTTCATCCGCAGATTTAAATCCATATTTTTCTGAAACTGCTGCATTATTAAACTGGTAAATCCAGTAACTCTGGTCAATGACAAGATTTAGAAAACCTTTAACAATATTAAATCCTGATATATTTCCAATATTTCCAGCCAAAAAATTTCCAATATCCTCGGCTGTCTGTTCTGCACCCTTTTTTGAAAATCTTAAGAAAGGAAATACCACGACAGTTTTATCACCCCTAAACTCCTTACGCGTTGTCTGAACTTGTACCTGGTTTTCATCAACTTCTTGTCCGTAAAGGGTTTTAATAGCCTCAATTACTTTATTCCT
>CAIOOC010000889.1 GCA_903859795.1 uncultured Bacteroidia bacterium | reverse complement strand
GTGGAAAAAAGAGGGTATGAATTCTCTTCCAATTTCGACTGGCAGAGGAGTTAAAACACGCCTTAAGGGCCTTGAAGAAGTACTCTCTCTAAGCAATTAGAGAGTAATGGCAGAAATCTAAAAATGTGCTGCTTTATTTGGAAAAAAACACAATATTAGAATCTGCAAAAAGACTTTGCAGAATTTTTTAAAAGATACTGGGCTATAAATGGAAAAGATCTCGATTGTCTTTAAAAGGAAAGCGAAAGCAAGATGAATTTGAATTTAAACAAAAACAAATAGAGGTCCTTAAGGAATTGGAAGATAGTTTATTCATAGATCTTTACTTCGGCGATGAAAGTCATTTTGGACTCACTCCAAATGTCCCATACGCCTGGTAATCGAAAGAAAACCCAATTTTGCTACCTGCCGCCAAAGGGAAACTTCTAAATGTTGTTGGTCTTATGACCCGTAAAAACAAGCTATACTTTGAGGTACTCGAATCAACATTCAACACCGATAAAATAATTTGTTTTACGGACAATTTTGTTGCGCAAACCACACAAAAAAATTGTTATACTTGATAATTCACCGATTCCGATTTAAAAAATTCAATGCTAAGATACAGGAGTGGAGAGAGCAAGATGTTTACATTTTTTTCTTACCTCCCTACTCTCCCGAATTGAATTTGATAGAAATACTGTGGCGTAAGATCAAATATCAATGGCTGAGTTTTGATGCTTATCTCTGTTTTCAGAATCTCAAAGAACGATTGTTAGATGTCTTGCAAAATTTTGGTAGAAATAACGACATTATATTTTAACCATTACTTATATTAATGAATAAAAAAATTTTGATTACCAATTCGGATGATTTTGGCCTAAATGAATCAATCACTGATGCTATTATTGAGACTCATATTAACGGAATAATGACCAGTACAAGCATAATGTTAAATATGCCTGGTTTTGAATATGCTATTAATAAAGTCAAAATAATAGAAACACTCGGGGTTGGAATTCATTTCAATTTAACAGAAGGTTATCCTGTATGTGATCCCTCAAAAATACCTTTACTTCTAAATGAAATTGGACAATTTAAATCAAATAATGAACAACGAAAAAACTTGCTTTTTGGAAAAGAACAATTTAGGCAAGTTGTTATTGAACTGGACGCCCAATTAACTAAGCTTCTTGATTATGGAATCTCACCATCTCATTTTGACAGTCATCATCATATAACAGGACTTCCAGTTGCCTTTCGAGGTTCCATGCAAATTGCAAAAAAATTTAGAATTAAATCTGCAAGGATTACTAGTATTAATTATCATTTTAATCCAGACACAAGTGCATTTTATAAATTCAGTAAAATACCGATGTTAATATGTAATACTCCAAAAGCTTTTATTCATAATCGAAACAAAAGAAGATTAAGAAAAGAAGATTTTATTACACCTGATGATAAAATATTACCAACAAGAGTTTTAGAAATAAATCAAAATAAAATATTGCAATTTCTTAATGTTCTATCCATTATTAAGCCCGGGGTCACAGAAATAAGCTTTCATCCCGGTTATGCTGGCTCATATTTAAATGATAGTTTGAATTTTGAACAAACTAGAATTAACGATTATGAAATAGCTTTAAATCCAGTGATCCAAAGTTATATTAAAAATAATAATATTCTATTGGCAAATTTCAAAACTGCTTTCCATGGTTAAAGTGCTATTTCTCCATACTACCGGTGATTGGTGGGAAAGTCGATACCAATTTAAGCAGATTCCGGCTTTAAGAGCCAATGGGTTTGAGGTTTATCATGTTATACGTGCTCAAAATACTGACGAATTAGCAGATGATAATATTATTCAAATCCCTAACAATGAGGTTAAATGGATACGATCATCCGGTGGTATAAATCTATTTTTCAGAATACTTCGTTTGAAACATAGTGTTATTCAAATATGCAATTTAGAGCTATTACCACTTGGTATACTGTTGTCGATCATCACGAAGAAGAAAGTATTCTATGATTGTATAGAAGATCATTACAACGCTATGCTTCAATCCAAAACTTGGTTACCCAAATGGTCGTGCAAGATCTTAGCACTAGGTGTTAAACTAACAGAAGGAATTGCATCATTAACATTTAAAGGATTTATTGTCTCCGATCCATCCATTTATAAAACACATAAATTATTGCCAAATTATAAAAAAGTTTTATTTTATAATATGCCACCCAAGAAAATCTTTGAAATCATAAATTCAGATTCTAAGGTAAAAAAGTATGATTTGGTAGTTCTTGGATCAATGAGTGTGCGTACAGGTGTATTAGATGTCTTGGAAGCAATCTCAATGCTGAAAATAGATGGAATATATGTTAATGTCAAATTGATTGGCGATCCGTTTAAAGATAAACAACTAAAAGCGAGGATACTAGATATAATTAAAGTAAATAATATTGAAGAACAAATTACCATAACAGGTAAAATACCTTTTGAGCAAGTACCACAACAGCTAAGTGTCTGTAAAATAGGCGTTATCCCACTTCTTAATCTCCCCAAATTTCAGAATAATATTGCTATGAAACAATGGGAATACATGGCTTTAGGGATGCCAGTAATTACTTCTAACTTGATACCTCAAAACCTTTTTATAAAGGAAAATTTTAACGGTTTATTTTATGAGCCTGGAAATGTTATTGAACTTAAGAATTTAATAAAGTATTTTTTTGATCATCCTGAAGAAATAAAAAGAATGGGAGAAAATGGTAGATATAAAGTTTTTAATGAATGGAACTCTGAAAATCAAGAAAAAAAATATATTGAGTTTTATAATTTAAGATTAAAAGGGAAACAATTCTATGAAAAACAATTACCACCAATTAAATTCTAATGATTAAATTTGTTTTCACTGGGGACATTATGCTTGCAAGAGAAATAGGCAAAAAATTATTAGATTCAAATAATATACAAATTATTTCAGAAAGAGTATCACTCATACTAGATGAAGCAGATTTCTGTATTGGTAATCTGGAGTGTCCTGTTTCAGAAATAGCCTTACCAATAAATTCACAAGGATTTAGAGCCCTACCCCATTCTTTAAACCAGATAAAAAAATTTGATCTCCTTACACTTTCTAATAATCATATTTTTGATTGTGGAAAACTTGGTGCCTTAGATACTATTAACCATATTAAACTAAACAATATCTTGTTTAGTGGATTGTTGATAGATGAAAATTCATATATTCAACCTATTATAAAAAATGTTAAGGGGAAAAATTTTGCTTTTTTTTCATGTTCTGTAGAAGATTGTATTAAAAATCAAGAAGATTATTTTCCGAAGATAATAGAAGCCACTGATAATTGTTTGCTTGATTCAATTAAAAAAACATGTAAAAATGTAGATTACAGTATTGTTACTGTGCATGGTGGTAATGAAATGATTCCATATCCACAACCTAGTTTTAGAAAATTATGTCAAACATACATTGAAAATGGCGCAGATATTGTTATTACAACTCATCCTCACGTGTTAGGTGGTTATGAAAAATATAATTCCGGACACATTTTTTATAGTCTAGGAGACTTTATTTTTGATGCAGAAAGTTATTTACGTAGAAAATGTGCAATATTAAGAATTACAATTTGCGATCAATTAAGATGGGAATTAATACCAACAACAATAACAAAGAATTTTGAAATTATTCTTGCTGAAGTTAATTTAAGAGATTCGATAGCTGGAAAATTTGATGAAATTTCTAAGAGTTTGAGTTCTGCAAAATATGAAGAAATCTATCCAAAACTTTATAAAAGATCTCTAGCTATATATCAAATAGATAGACTGAAATTTAAGATTCAAAACAAAGGATTTTTACATCTATTTGGTTTTATTTTAAGCAAACTATATCTTATACCATTTTATTTTAAAAGTATAATAAAGGGGAGTTACAAATGAGTTATATAGAAGAAAGTATATTTAAAAAACCTGCATACATTAGGGATTTTTTCATTAATATTTATGGGTATAACCTAGCAAAAAAAAGATTTAACAATGACTACAAAGTTTTTTATGAATTGCTTGTTGCGAATTTAACAAAAACGGAGGAAGAAATAAAAATTGAACAGTTTGCATTGTTAAAAAATTGTTTAATCCATGCTTATAAAAATATTCCATATTACAACTATTTATTTAAAAGTGTTGGTTTTATTCCTTTTGAATTCTCAGATATTAATCAATTAAATATCATACCTTTACTTAATAAATCCATAATAAAGGAAAACATCTCACAACTTGTTGATCCAAGAGCTCTGAAAAATACTTATCATCTGCACAAAACTAGTGGCTCTACTGGTGAAAAGCTGATTTTTTTTCAACCGATTAACCTGACTTTTAGCAAAAATGCAGCTTTCCTCTATAGATTTTATGGATTACACGGAATTAATATTAAAGATAAACGGGTTACAATTGGCGGAAGGAAATTTACTACTAGACCACCTTTTTGGTCCTATAACAGATTTGAAAATCAGCTCCTGATGTCATCACATCATTTAAACCGCCATACGGTGATTGATTATGTAAAAAAAATAAATGAATTTAAACCTGTGTTTATCCAAGGACATCCCAATTCTATTCTCTTTCTTGCTCGAGCCATTTTGAATATAAATATTAAAATATCATATTTCGTTAAAGCAATTTTCACTACTGGTGAAACATTAGTTGAGGAAAATAGAAAAATTATCGAAACAGCTTTTAGGACAAATGTATATCAACAATATGGGTCAGGAGAAAGTTGTTTTTCTGCCCAAGAAACTCCAGAAAGAATTGGTTATATGCTAAATTACGAACATGGTTTTGTAGAATTACTAGGAGAAGCTCCATATAAAGAAGTGATTGCAACATCCTTTCTAAATCCAGTTATGCCATTTATTAGATATCAGATTGGTGATTTCGTAAAACCTATTAGTAAAAATATTCAAAGTAAATATCCATTTCCTCATCTTTTTAATGAAGTCTTAGGTCGCACCGATGATATACTTAAAATAAGCAACGATGAAGAAATCTTACCTGTAACAATTAGAATGAATGTAAAACCTTTTCTTAAGGAATTTACAAATTATCAATTGATTCAATTTGATAAAAAAGATTTCACACTTAAACTAGTTGACAATAATAAAGAGATAGATAGTAAAGCACTATTGTGCTCATTAAAAAATATTTTAGGAGAGAGTGTACAAATCAGGGTAGAATATGTTGAAAGTTTGGTTACTGAAGGTGGAAAAATCAGAAATATTACAAGTAAAATGAGCTAATGAAAATACTATACCTACATCAATATTTCAAAACTCCATTAGAACCTGGAGGAACAAGATCATATTGGATAGCTAAGGAATTAATTTCCAGAGGTCATGAAGTTATCATTATTAGCGCAAATAATAAAATATCCAAGCGACAAGAACAAGTTATAATTAATGGAATGAAAGTAATATATCTTCGAGTGCCTTATGATAATACCATGGGAGTATTTCGGCGATTAGTTTCTTTTTTTCATTTCATGATTTCATCAACAATCGTTGCCTTAAGTCAAAAAAATGTTAATCTAGTAATTGCAACCTCAACTCCATTAACAATAGGATTTCCAGCATTAATTCTCAAACATTTCAAAGATATTCCTTATTTATTTGAAGTTAGAGACTTATGGCCAGAAGTTCCTATTCAAATGGGGGTGATTAAAAATTCAATTATAAAATGGGTTGCAATTAATTTTGAACAAAGAATTTATAAAAATGCCATACATATTGTTGCTTTATCTCCAGGTATGCAACAAGGAATTATAAACAAAGGAATTGTACAAGAAAAGGTGTGCATGATACCCAATATGGCAAAAATTGACAAATTTATTCCTAGGAAAATAGATTTAAATATATTAAAAAAATATAATTTGCCTAAAAATGTTTTAAAAATAATTCATTTCGGAGCAATGGGTCAAGCAAACGGTCTAGATTACATAATAGACGCTGCCATTATTTTAAAATTAAAGGAAATCCATGATATTGTCTTTGTTTTTGTTGGTGAGGGTGCTGTTGAATCTAAGTTAAAACAAAGAGTTAAAAATTCAAACCTGCAAAATGTCTTTTTTTTAGGTAAACATCCCATGTTCGAAACAGCAGAATTAGTCAATTGCTCTGATATGTCAATTGTAACTTTTGCCAATATTTCGATTTTAGCTACAAATTCACCAAATAAATTTTTCGATTCTTTATCAGCAGGTAAGCCAATAATAGTTAACTCAAAAGGTTGGACAAAAGATATTGTTGAGCAATACAATTGCGGAATATATGTAAATCCTACTAACCCGAATGAATTAGTGGAAAAGTTAATCCATTTTAAAACGAGAAGATTAATACTCGAAGAAATGGGAATTAATGCGCGTAAGCTTGCTGAGAGCACATATGATAAATCAATACTTTGTAAGAAGTTCGCTGACACAATTGATAGTTTGCATCATTAGTGTCCACTAAAAATTTAAGCATAATTTAACATGGTTGTTATTTGTCATGGAATCCCTCTCCTCTACTCTATGAAAGAGTTCTCTGATGGGTGTTTTGTCATAAAGCGACATACTCAGGATGCGAAGTACATCGAAAGTACTTCGTACAAGACGAAGGTCATTCTCGACAATGGCAACAAGACAATAGGCCGTAATAGCGGTATAAATTTGGATTCTGACAATAATAATCAATGAATCTAGATATCTTGAATTTTTTGAAAAACGATTAGTGGACGTTCGCTTAAGGAAAATTTGTATTCATTTCTATAGATATAATTGGAGTTAATCTGTATACAGATATTAAAAAAAATGATTTTAATTAATTAATTTCCTACGATATTTATGCAACTTCGTTTGGTGAAAGCGGTTTTCAAACACCTCGTTCAGAAAAATATAAAGTTCAATTAAAAGATTTTACATATCAGATTGAGGCAATCACAGAATATTGCAAATTGAAGAGTATTCAGAAAAGCAGAGTTTTATTAACTTTTAATGAAACTGGAACTGCCACTTAGAGTCAAGACAGTAGTGTTTAATACTCCCCATTCTTAGTACCACCAAATCTACT
>CAIOOC010000888.1 GCA_903859795.1 uncultured Bacteroidia bacterium | reverse complement strand
GTGTGATGGATGAGATGGTCCGAAGTTATTATCACAAGGATTATTAACAAAATAAGCTGCTGATATGAAGGTAATTATCGATGATAAAATTCCATATATCAAAGGTGCGCTAGAACCTTTCGCAGAAGTGATTTACATGGCTGGAGATAAGACTACACCAGAGATAGTTAAAGATGCTGATGCCCTTATCACACGAACCCGCACAAACTGTAATTCTCAGCTGCTCGCTGGTTCAAAGGTTAAATTCATTGCAACTGCGACTATCGGGTTTGATCATATTGATACCGAATTTTGCGACCAAACAGGTATAAGTTGGACAAATGCTCCCGGGTGTAATTCAAAATCAGTAGAGCAATATATCGCTTCAGCATTAATTGTAATGGCTGAAAAAAAGAAAATCTCGCTCAAGGAAAAAACAATCGGTATTGTAGGTGTGGGTAATGTGGGCTCAAAAGTAGCACGGTTATGCGAAATTCTTGGAATGAACGTGTTGCTCAATGATCCACCCCGTGCAAGGGCAGAAGGAAATAAAGGATTTGTCAACCTAAAGGAGTTACTCGGGAAATCGGATATAATATCTTTGCATGTCCCGTTGAATATGGAAGGTGTAGATAAAACCTTTCATCTTGCGGATGACCAGTTCTTCTCTGCTACAAGACAAAAGCCGATTTTAATTAATTCCTGCCGTGGAGAGGTTGTCAATACCAATTCATTAAAAAGCGCGATAAAATCGGGAATTATCTCAGGTGCCGTAATTGACTGCTGGGAAAATGAGCCAGACCTTGACAGAGAGCTGCTCGACCTTGCCGATCTGGCAACACCTCATATTGCTGGCTATTCAAGAGATGGGAAAGCTAACGGAACCAATATGAGTATTAGGGCATTGAGCAGGTTTTTTAAATTGGGGATTAACAACTGGAAATGTTCCGGGATTGAAGTACCTCCTGCATTGGATATTTTCATCGATGGCACGGGAAAATCGACACAGCAGATTCTCAGCGAGGCAATTCTTGCAACCTATGACATTAGGGATGATGATAAGCAATTAAGGGAATCAGTTGAAACTTTTGAAAAACAACGTGGTAACTACCCGATAAGACGAGAATTCCCTACATTCCGAATATTTTGTAAAATCAATAATATTAAAGCTATCCACAAGCTCAACCAACTGGGTTTCAGACTTTAACAATCCAAGCCAAGAAAAGAAACAACACCACATTAGAAACAACAGTAACAAAAAATTCAATGAAGAAAGCAGACATTGGCCTTATAGGCCTTGCAGTAATGGGCGAAAACCTTGTGCTGAATATGGAAAGCAAAGGATTCACTGTCGCCGTTTATAACCGGACAATCGACAAGGTTGACAAATTTATTTCTGGCCGGGGTACCGGAAAAAAATTCATCGGTTGCCATACAATTCAGGATCTTTGTTCAAATCTCGAACGTCCACGAAAAGTGATGATGCTAGTAAAGGCAGGTTCTCCGGTTGACGATTTTATTGAACAGATTATTCCGCATCTTGAACCCGGAGATATCATCATCGATGGTGGAAACTCACATTTCCCGGATACCATAAGAAGAACTGCATATGTCGAAAGCCAAGGGCTCTTATATATCGGCACAGGTGTTTCAGGGGGCGAAGAAGGTGCTTTGTTAGGCCCTTCAATGATGCCAGGTGGATCACCTGCGGCCTGGCCGGCGGTAAAAACTATTTTCCAGGCAGTTGCTGCGAAAGTTGGTGACGAACCTTGTTGTGATTGGGTAGGCGAAAACGGAGCCGGACATTTCGTAAAAATGGTACATAACGGAATAGAATACGGCGATATGCAAATTATCTGCGAAGCATATCAAATGATGAAAGAGTTATTAGGTATGACTGCCGATGAAATGCACGATGTTTTTGCAGAATGGAACAAAGGAGACCTTGACAGCTATCTGGTTGAAATAACACGCGATATTCTGGGTTTTCGTGATGAAAACGGAGATGCATTAGTTGAGAAAATTCTTGATACTGCAGGACAAAAAGGAACTGGCAAATGGACAGGAGTTTCAGCGCTGGACCTTGGAATTCCGCTTACATTAATTGGTGAATCAGTTTTTGCACGTTGTCTTTCCGCTCAAAAAGATCTTCGGGTAAAAGCATCAACATACCTTAGTGGCCCTGAAAAGCTTTTTAAAGGAGATAAAGCACAGTTTTTAAGTGACTTAAAAGATGCACTTCTTGGAGCAAAAATCATTTCCTATGCTCAGGGTTACGATCTGATGGGTGAAGCCGCCAAAGAGTATAAGTGGAATCTTAACAATGGAGGTATAGCCCTTATGTGGCGTGGTGGCTGCATAATCCGATCGGTTTTCCTTGGAAAAATCAAGGAAGCTTTCGATAAAAATCCACAGCTTGAACACCTGTTGCTTGATGAATACTTTAAGTCTACAATTGAAAAAGCACAAGTTGGCTGGCGACGTGTTGTTGCAACAGCAATAACAAATGGAGTACCAGCACCATGTCTTGCTACTGCACTGACCTATTTCGATGGTTTCCGAAGCGAAAGGCTACCTGCAAACCTGCTTCAGGCACAGCGGGACTATTTCGGGGCGCATACTTACGAAAGAATCGATAAACCACGCGGCCAGTTTTTCCATACCAACTGGACAGGTCGTGGTGGTGATACCGCTTCGACAACCTATACAGTTTAATCCCAAATAAATCCATTTCTCAGAGCGCCGCATTAGTTCAATGCGGCGCTCTGTTTTTATGGGTCATTTGAAACAATTTGCACGTAGAATTAAAAATCTTCCTGAAGAAGATTATCCTAGTGGTTGGCCTATTTTACTTAATTTTACCCGACAAATACATCTATACTGATAAAATAATGAAAAGAACAGTTCTATTATCTTTGACATTAATCACGCTAATCACAATTGCAAGAAGTAGTCCCCGAAAGGAAAATCAAGGTAAAAAAGGGGGGATAGCGACCCGTTGGAACATTGAAAAAGCAAATGAATGGTATAATCAACAACCCTGGCTTCGGGGTTGTAATTTCAATCCTAGCACTGCTATCAACCAACTCGAAATGTGGCAGGAAGAATCATTTGATCCCAAGACTATAGAGAGAGAATTGGGCTGGGCAAAAGATATAGGAATGAATTGTATGCGGGTATATCTGCACCACGTGGCATGGGAGATCGATAACGAAGGATTTAAAAAGCGGATGGATCAATATCTCTCTATTGCCGACAAGAAAGGGATTAAAACTATTTTTGTCTTTTTAGACGACTGTTGGAATCCTACCTATAAACCAGGGAAACAACCTGACCCAAAACCAGGAGTTCATAATTCTGGCTGGGTAAAGGATCCTGGACTTCTTCTGATTCAGAGACCTGAATTAATCAAGGTTTTAGAGTGCTATATAAAAGATGTCATGACAGTATTTAAACACGACAATCGTATTTTACTTTGGGATTTATATAATGAACCTGGAGAATATAGAATTCAATCACTTATATTATTAAAAGAAGTATTTAAGTGGGCAAGGGAGATCAATCCTGACCAACCGCTCTCTTCAGCAGTATTTAGCAACCGTTATGGTGAACTGAATAAATTTCAGGTTGAAAACTCAGACGTGATAACTTATCACAATTACGACAATGCAAAGGAGCATCAGGCTGCGATAGACACACTAAGAAGATATAACCGCCCT
Source organism: uncultured Bacteroidia bacterium (assembly GCA_903859795.1). Classification (GTDB taxonomy): domain Bacteria; phylum Bacteroidota; class Bacteroidia; order Bacteroidales; family Prolixibacteraceae; genus JAAFHB01. The sequence goes on along the minus strand of CAIOOC010000888.1, from coordinate 384 downwards.
TTGTTATGTACCGAATATATGGCCAGAAGCAACAACAGCCTGTTTAGTACGATTATGCCTTTATTAAAACGTGAGCGTATTGCTGCAATAAATTGGGGACTGGTTGCAGGAAAAAGCAATACCAAATACGCATGGGATGAACCCATCCCTGACGGATCTGAACCTAAACTTTGGTTCCATGAGATATTTCGTCCAGACGGGAGGCCCTATAAACAGGATGAGGTTGATCTTATTAAAAGTCAGACAGATAATAACTAATTAATAACATATGAAAAATTGATTATGGCAGGTTTTTTCAGCTGCTCTAAATTTCAAACAATTGATGTAAGTTGTGAGGTCAACGAACTGATGATCTATCACAGGAGGGCTATTAAAATTGAATAC
>CAIOOC010000887.1 GCA_903859795.1 uncultured Bacteroidia bacterium | reverse complement strand
TTGAGTACCTTTTTTTTTCCCGGGGGGACAAAACAAGGGCTATTGCCTATATTCTCAGAACAAAAGTTAAGGAGCTTGATTCAAAAGGTAAGCTGCAGGTTAACCAGATACAGTACGAGGAGAAGGCAGCTATTCCGGAGCCGTCAAAACCTGTAAAACAGGTTGAAAAGGTTCTAACTGAAAGTACAAGCAATACTTCAGCTAAAATTCCGGAAACTAAGATCACCTATAAATCAGATAAAGCTCCTGACACCGATGAAGACCATTCGGGGAAAGGTATCCTCAATAAACTGATTTCGTTGAAAACAACAGCAGATCTGGCTCCCGTGATGAACGATCTGAAATCAAAGGGGCTTCTGGCATTCGGCGTTCAAAGTTCGATGGTGAACCCCGATAAGTATTACTTTATTGTATTTAGTCCCGAAGATGGGACAATTATAGCCTTCCTGGATAAAGGTCCGGGTAATTCAAGGACTAATCTGCTAGATAACAGGATTGTGGAAGATTTTTTATTAACCTACAAGAATAAGAAAATAGTATGGCTGCAAATATTCTAAAACCCTTGGTTTTGGCGGTTTATTTCGTACTCGTATGTACACATGTTTTTTCCCAGTATAAGACCAATGTGGTAATCACAGACGTCGCCAACACTGCACTGAAGGGTAAAATGATGGCGAGTGCCACCAAATTGCTTTCCGAGGTAAACCTTGCTTTTTTTGAAAACAGGAAGCCAAATCTTGATAATAGCTTTGCAACAGATGAAGCAACCAAATCCTTGTTGTCGATGTGGGAAATGAGTATGTTCAGATGTTATGAGACCCAGGTAATCGAAAAAGGGTTACTGAATAAGGTTAAAGGCATTTATGAAGTGCGCAACATCCCTATCTTTTTTAAGGAAGCTGCAGAGGGCGATAATTATGAAGAAACAGTGCTGGTATTCAACTCCTCAGGGCAGATCGATGATATTTACATCTCAGTAGGCACCAACCGGGTAAATGAGATTTTGGGGAAAAGTAATTCCGTCACTGATCTCAGAAGACGGACGATAATTACCGATTTTGTGGAAAACTTCAGGACGGCCTATAACCGCAAAGACATCGATTTTCTGGGTAAAGTTTTTAGCGATGATGCCTTGATCATTATAGGTAAGGTGGTTAATGTCCAACAGGGTTCCTCCGAGATGTTGCAAAAGAATATTAGTAAAGAAAGAATTGAGTATCACAAAGAGTCCAAATTGACATATCTAAACGGGATGAAGCGTATTTTCAAAGCCAATTCCTACCTGAACATCAAATTTGATAGTCTTGAAGTTGTTCAGCATGGGAAATATCCTGAAATATATGGTGTTACACTGAAGCAGGCCTGGAATACATCAAAATATAGTGATGTTGGGTACGTGTTCTTAATGATCGATTTTAAAGATGAAAACAATCCGATCATACATGTCAGAACCTGGCAGCCTGATAAGATTAATGGAAAACCACTTTCAAAAGAGGATATTTTTAGTTTGGGTGCTTTTGGTAATTACAATCGATAACCGCAAATAAATTCATGGGGTATGAAACTAAAAATATTCACTATTCTGGTTTTTATTAGTTTAATACCTTTCATTTCAGTTGGCCAGTCTTTATTATTTGAAGAAAAGCCTGGTAAAACCATTTCGACAGCAGATAATATTCCTTTTGGTCAGACTTTGCTTATTTTTGACTCAGATCTGGATTTGAACTTTGAATCTAGTATGGAACCTTTGGCAACCCCTGTAAGATTGGGAAGCCTTTATAAATTATTGGTCAAACAAAGGAAGTGTATAATTACTGTTTCAGATACCGCTAATGCTGAAAAAGCCTATGTTCAGTTTGGCCAGTTAACAAACAGCGAATTTAATTTTCCGACGTTAAACGCAGGTGACCGTAAATATTTTAAGGTTCGGCAAGTGACCAATTTGCATGTGTTTGATACTACGGATGAAGAGAAGAAAAAAGTTAATGATAACCAAATGAACTTCGAGAAAGAAGCTCTTTTGATTATTAATTACGAACCAGTTGACTTGCAACTGCAATTTGTCAGTACTGAATTGACCGATTGGAAAAAAGAAAAAGGGCGTCACCGGTTGTATGTTAAACCTGTGCCTCAGGTAATAACGATTAAAGCCCAGGGGCTCGATGATACCAAAATAGTAATTGACAAGTTATCGGTCAAGGAGGTAAAGTATTTCTTTGTCTCATTACCCTATTTTAAACCTAAAACTCAGAAACATTTAGTACATAACGGAACAGGCTTAAAAGAAGGAATTATGGTCACGACAAACACATCTGTAAATCCTGCCCTAAACGGTTATTCGGAGGCCAGTTTAATTGGGAAAGCGACAGTAAGCAAAACACCCACTTATTTTTACAGTGACCCTGATATTTCAAAAGTGATCAATTCTTTGTTTATCAATGAAGGAGCCACGATAAAATATACCAGAGAAATGGATTCGTTTATTTATGCTTACTATACTTTTAAAGGTGATAAAAAAGAAGGCTGGCTATTTAAGGGTGATTTAAAAGATTTAACTCCTTCTAAAACTGCTCCTGCAAATGATGTATCAAACTCTTCGGCACTTTCGGGTAACGTTACAAAAGTTCATGTTAATACCGATGTGGCTTATTTTTATGATGCACCCGATGAGAGTTCAAAATCACCTTATTTCATCCATGAAACGAATGAATTTGAATATTGGAAGCAACAAGGCGATTTCATATATGGGACCTGCAGAGGTCTTGTAGAATACCATGAAGGCTGGATGTTGAAATCAGCTTTTAAAGAATTTAGTAAACCAACAAAATTGGCAATTGTTAACGTCCCCTTTGCCGCTTTTTATCATGAACCCGATATTTCAGAAAAAAGAACAGCAAATGTCGTTTTCGGAGCTGAAGTAAAATATTCTAAAGAGGAAGGTGATTTTATTTTTGCGAATTATACGGACCACGGATTCAAAACTAATGGATGGATGTTAAAGTCAGATCTCAAATTTAATATATCAGATGACGTAAAGGCA
>CAIOOC010000886.1 GCA_903859795.1 uncultured Bacteroidia bacterium | reverse complement strand
GTTTCTGTGCCTTTTTCACCCATGGAACGTGCGCATACGAGAACGTTACAATACGATCAGGTCTGATTGCGATGGCCTGTTCCAGCGTCTTTGTAAAAGATTCTGCTGTCTGAAGCGGTAAGCCGTAGATAAAATCGAGATTGATTCCCCTGAAATTCTTTGTTCTGAGGTAGTCAACGATTTCGTTAACAGGGTATTTGGGTCCCATCCGGTTGACAACCTTTAAAACATCTTCGCGGAAATCCTGAATTCCAAGACTCATGCGGTTAAAACCCATCTCCGCAAGGTCATCAATATCGCTGAATTCGAGATAAGCAGGGCTGCACTCCATGGCGATCTCGGCTTTTTCGCTGATTGAAAAAATACTCCGGATATGCTCCATGATCTCACGGATGAATCTCATCTCGATTGAGTTTGGGGTGCCTCCACCCCAGTGGATCTGCGTCACTTTACGCTGAAGGTCCAAATGAGAAGCGACATTTGTAATCTCAATTTTTATTGCCGCGATATATCGTTCGACAACCGATTTTTTCTGTGCGATTACTGTACTGCAGCCACAAAAATGGCATCTGCAGGGACAGAAAGGGATATGAATATAGATTGAAATATCATTGGGAATCTGACTATTGGAGGCTTTTAGTTCGCCGATATAGTCAGATACTGAAAACGCATTGTTGAAAAAATTTGCGGGGGGGTAACTGGTATACCTCGGTCCCGAAACGTTGTATTTATTTAGAAATTCTGTACTTACACTCATTGCCTTATGTTCTTTTCCAGTTGGTTTGTTTGATCCAGTCAACAACCATTTTGGCATTTTCGTAGGGGATTCCCGGAATAAATCCGTGTCCAAGGTTAAAGATCCAGTTTTGATTTTCAGACCCGAATGAAACATATTTTTCAAGGGTTTCCGTGATCGTCTCCTGATCGGCCATTAGCAGTCTCGGGTCAAGATTTCCCTGGATTCCGATTTCAGGATGCACGAGTCTGCGGGCTACTTCGATCGGTGTCTGCCAGTCGATACTCAGATAGTCGGTATCTTCAGGGGTGATATTTGCAATTCCTGTTCCAAGGCCTTTGGGAAGAAAGATTACAGGACAACCTGCAAGCTTTACAGCTGCAGAAATTTTCCGCACATAGGGCATAATCATCTCGAAATACAAATCAGCAGGGATCAGTCCGGCGTGTGTCTCAAAAATCTGGAATGCTGAAATGCCATGTTTTACCTGGTTTACCGCATATTCGATAGATAATTCTGTAATCAGACTTAAAAGCTTGTGAGCACTTTTTTTATTCTGATAAAGAATACCCACAGCATCAGGAAATGTATGGTTAGAGCTCAATCCCTGCACCATATAACAAAGGGTTGTGAATGGGGCACCGCAGAATCCGATTAAAGGAGTATCTGATGGTTTTGTCTTAATCACCTCATCGATAGCCTTGTAGATGTATTCTAGTTTTGATGCATCAGGGTGAAGCGTGCTTGCCGGATCACTGATGTCTTTTAGAGCCTTGCCGAATTTCGGACCGGAATCTGTGAAATTCAGATTCATCCCAAGTGCCTCAGGAATTACAAGGATATCAGAAAACAGGATAGCGGCATCAACTCCAAGATCATAGACCGGCAATAAAGTTACTTTTGCAGCCAGTTCAGGAGTGGCCATCAATTCACTAAAGCTATATTGTTCGCGTAATTTAAGGTAAGATGGGAGTACACGACCCGCCTGCCGCATAAACCAGACAGGTGGACGGTCGGTTTTTCCGCCCTTTAAAGTCTGTGTAAATATTGAGTTATTCATATATAATTTGAGTGATTTCTATTAAAAATTCAATAAAGAGTTATGTCGTTCCGTTCATTTAATTTCAATATTTCTCGCGAAGAACGCAAAGTTACGCAAAGTTTTATTTTAGCTACTTTGCGATCTTAGCGTGCTTTGCGAGAACCTTTTTCTAACGTGATTATATTATACTGTACGTAAACCGGCATCTATCGTAATTGTTTCAACGCCTTCAGGTTTGCCGCCAAAGTATATTCTATCTCCTTATCTGTATGGACAAAAGAGATGAATAAACATTCAAACTGTGAGGGGGCAATATATATCCCGCTTTCAAGTGTCATCTTAAAAAAGGCTGCATATTTTTCGGTATCCGATTTCATCGCTTCATCCAGCGAAGTGACCTGAGATTCATCCGTAAAGAACAGCGTCATCATTGACCCAACGCGGTTTATAACCCCTTTAACTTCGCTTTCGGCAAGATTTTTCCTGATTCCGGCCTCCAGGATCGCTGCTTTGCGTTCCAGTTCGGAGTAAAAATCAGGAGTGTCTTTCATCATCGTAAGCATGGCAATACCTGCCGCCATCGCCAATGGATTACCGGATAATGTACCTGCCTGGTAAACGGGACCTATAGGTGCAAGCATATCCATAATCTCGCTGCGTCCGCCATAAGCTCCTACTGGCAGTCCGCCACCAATGATTTTTCCAAGCGTGGTAAGGTCCGGCATAATCCCGTAATATTCCTGGGCGCCACCTTTGGCAAGCCTGAATCCTGTGATCACCTCATCAAAAATAAGAAGTGAACCATATTCTTTGGTTATATCCCTTAATCCCTGGAGAAAATCTTTTGAAGGGGGAACACAACCCATATTTCCTGAGACCGGTTCAACGATAATGGCGGCGATCTCAGCTCCTTTTTCACGGAATATAGCCCTGACCGACTCAAGATTATTGTATTCCGCAATAACTGTGTCGCGCGCAGTTCCCATCGTGACGCCGGGGCTGTTCGGTAAACCCAGCGTAATTGCCCCTGATCCGGCCTGGATCAAAAAGCTGTCTCCGTGCCCATGGTAGTTACCTGCAAATTTCATTATCGCTTCTCTTCCCGTAAATCCGCGGGCCAGCCTGATCGCGCTCATGGTCGCCTCAGTTCCCGAAGAGACCATACGAACCTTTTCAATCGAAGGAACCATGGCAATAATCAGTTCCGCCATCCTGGTCTCATATTCAGTCGGGGCACCGTAACTGGTCCCTTTCTGTGCCGCTTCATTGATAGCCGCCAGGATTGTATCGTGTGCATGACCAAAAATTAACGGACCCCATGAGGCAAGAAAATCGATGTATTGATTTCCATCAATGTCGGTAAGTAACGAACCTTTTGCCTTCTGAATAAAAACCGGATTGAGGTTAACGCTTTTAAAAGCCCTGACCGGCGAGTTTACCCCGCCGGGAATTACTTCCTGAGCTTTTTTAAAGGCATCTATACTTTTTGTGAATTGCATTTAAGTTTTTGTTTTTATTTTCCGTTCAAAATTTTTGCAGCTTCAACAGCATGATAGGTAATAATGATATCTGCCCCTGCACGTTTGATGGATGTTAATATCTCCATCATCACACGTGGCCCGTCGATCCACCC
>CAIOOC010000885.1 GCA_903859795.1 uncultured Bacteroidia bacterium | reverse complement strand
GTATCGTTGAATAGTTTCATTACCCAGAAATTCTCCATCGTTTCATCCGACAACACAGATAATTTGTCGATAACCTGGGCTGAAGTTTTTGAACTTTTGACAATCTGAACCTGAACCGACAGATTTTCAGGTAAAACTGAATTTGCGTTTGACCTGATAATAAAGCTTTGCGTCTGCGAAACAGGATCCACGGTAGAAAGTCTCCCGGTAATAGTCCCCTGAAGAACCGTGGAATCGGGCAGGAGAACAGTACATGTCTTGCCAATAACCGCATATTTATTTTGCTCGAAAGGAACATTAAGCACAAATACAAAGCTGCTTTGAACTGCCAATATGCAGAGCTGCTCTCCATCACTGACATAATCATTCGTCTGCTTATTGGCCTCAATGACAACTCCTGAGGTTGGCGACACAATAGTTATGCTTCCCTTAAAATTAAGTGTCGAATCTTTCACCGTAAATTTACTTAAGGCATCCCCTTCCTTTGTTTTGATTTCATACAAGGGTTGTCCGATTTTAACAATATCTCCCTGATTTACAAATGATTTATAGATATACCCGTTAATATTGGATTTGACTATGTTTTTTCGCTGGTAAGCCGAAACGGCATTAAAGCTGATCATGTCGCTTATCGGGGTGATTTCTATGGTTGTTACCGTTACAGGAGTGGACACCTTTATCGGTTCTTCGGATTTGTTCGAAGCATTATTGCCGCAACTTACGAGCTGGAAAATTAATACGATTCCTGTTAAAGTTTTGATATAGCTCATTTGAGGTAATTCAATTGGTTAATAATTTGCATCCGGTTCAGCTCGGTAATAAGGCAGGTGATTTTTGTCGAGGTATAATTGTTGAAAACTGTTGTAAAATCCAGAAACCGGACCAACCCTTTGTCCAATTCAATGTGGTATAACTCAATCAGCCGGTCTTGCTCAGACAACTGATTTTTAATGTCAATAATCAGATTTTCAGTTAGTTTAAGTTGTCTGGTGAGCTGGTCAAATTGAAGTTTGTACTGCGAAGTATAAAATCGCCGGTAATAAATCCGGGTATTCTCTGCCAGACTGAGCTTATTATACTGTAATTTACGTTGTTTACCGTCGTAAATGGGTATGGCCAGATTCACCCCGACACTTCCGCCCAGATTATGGGGCACATTCTCCGGTGCTATGGCATTAAACCCCGCATCTGCGAATAGATTTACATGGGGCCGGTAAGTGAGGTCGATCATCTGCCTGCTATTAATATTTTTTAAACTGTCAATTCTGAATTGAGCCAATAAGGGGGAACTTTCGGGATTAAAATCATTTTGAACAGAAATCTCCGGATTGATAAGCTTAACTTCGGCGTGATCTGTAATTCCACATATAAAGTTGAGAATGGCGATATCATTTGCCAGCTGAATTGCAGACTGTGATATGGCGATCTTCTGGGCCGTAATCATCACCTGAAGGTTCAGGAGATCGGTAACCTGGTAGACACCCTTATCCACAAGCGCCCTGATGGTTTTTAATTCATTGTTGAGTAAAGCAAAAACTGATTGATTAAACTGATTCTGTGTAAAATCGGTATATGCTGTAAGGTATTGTGCTGTAATGCTTTTCTTAAGGTCTATTGTAGTTATTCTTTCATTTACCCGAAGTGTTTGGTTAATCAAATCAAGCGACTGAAGCTGCCCGTTAATCATCTTTTTGTTGAACAACGACTTGGTGACATTCACAACGGCAGAATAATTGCCTCCGTTGGTGATAGCTTCATCATATCCATAACCTGATCCGCCGGGGAAATAGGTAGCCTGAGTTAATTGGTTAACCTGAGGCTTATACGCAGCCAAAACTAACAGGCTGTCAAACCTGGCCGACAACTTCTGATTGGTGAAATCATACAACAATGGGCTGTTCGTTAGCCCCAAATT
>CAIOOC010000884.1 GCA_903859795.1 uncultured Bacteroidia bacterium | reverse complement strand
TCATGTAAAATCGCCTTTGTTAGTTCGATCAATACCGTGAGTTTAGATGAATCCCAGGCTTCCCATGACCCCTCATGAACAGAGTCGCTTGCTAACTCTTGAATATCTCCGATTGCGTCAAACAATTCGGGGGCGACAAATGAAAATTTGGTTTTTAGTGCTTTGATACTTTCTTGATAATCGACATAACCCGTCTTTGGATTTTTTACAACAACATTTTCATGTCCGATTAATTCGTAAATCGCTTTACGCAAACAGGCTGAAGCACCCACAAGAAGGTTTGCTTGTCTTGATTTTTCTGCTTCGTACAACAATTCTCTAATTTTCTCTGGAATTCGGTTATCTAATACAAAATATGATGTTGGTTGTGAAAAGAAAAGCTCCTTATCAATATCTACATCAGAAGCAAAGCGGTTATTATATTGTCGTCTGTTGTATTCAACATAAGAATCTCTCAATTCTTTAAAACTCAAATGCATAGAAGTTCCGCCACATCCATCTGAATTACATTTAATCAGATAAGCATGACATATCTTTTGATCACTCCAATTAAAAGCGAACTTATCAACCATTTGATATGTAACATGATTACGCTTACAAAAAGGGCAATTGTATTTATGAGCGTCTATGAAGTATTTTTTATCTAGATGTGATAGATCCATATAATTATTTTTCGTTATCGTACATTATTTTCAATAAGAAAATCGTATCAGGCTTTAACTTTGCACGAAGAGAATCTTTTTCAGGGTTAGTAAAAAATTCACCCATTCCATCTAAAATGTGTTTGTTATCCATCTTTTCCAACATATCAATACATTTTTCTAAAGCTTCCTTGAAAGAAACTCCTGACCGATCTTCCACGATCTTTCGATTGATAGGCCAGTTATTTTTTGCAAAATAGTTGACATCAAAAATATCCCGAGCAGCTATTCGCTCAAGAAATGCCATTAACTTATGAGCAAACATATCTTCTTTGACCATGACAAGCATCGAGATACCAAGATATGTTTTCATTACATATTGAGAGCCAAATTGACGAAGGTTTACTTCAACTTTGATTTTTTGTGCGCCAGCCTCGTAGGAGATAACATTTCTCAAATTATGCTTTTGCATATATGAGTCAGCAATTTCACCATAATGACTCACAATTTCATTTATTTTTTCAAAGACTTCCTTTTCTTTTGTCTCATCTAATAAATCAAGATCCAAATCAACAGAAGGGCGCGGTAAATCATAAAACATCATTGCGGCAGTACCACCTTTAAATCCTAAGTAGGGTGCAATAGAAGTATCGGAATAAATATCTTTCAAGATCTGCAATAAAATGTTTTTATGTTTTGAAAAGTTTAATGTCATATAGTTTTTTGATATTCTTTTACCTTCTTTTCTAAACGTTTGTTATTATAAATCGGCAATATTTCCATCACCTTATTCCAGTCCAATGAACGCAAGTTATCAAAGTGATAATCTTTAGAAACATACACTCGATCCAAAAATGCTCGCTCTCGAGTAGCGATTGCATAGCCATCTTTATGTTCAATGCCAGTGGTATTACTCAAAACATAATCTTTTGTGCGTACAAATGTAATTTTCTGATCACCTACATTAATTTCTCGATTCACATATGAGGCAACAAAAATATTTCCGTAATATTGAAAATTTACACCTTCTCTAGTTAAGACAGTCTCAAAACTGATATATGAGGGGGTGTAGACACGTGTTGCCAATTCAAACTGATCATAGTTTTTATCTTTTGCGTATAATCCCCGGTAAGGTCTAACCAATTTCCCAGCGTTTACATATTTCTTTAATCTGTCGGTAACGATCTTATTATCATTCTCATTCCACAATAAAGCAGCATCTTTGGTTGAAAAGATGGTTTTCGTAGATCTCAACAAGACCTCTAAATATTCGCCTTTTGTTGGTATTTTATCCATTTAGTTACTGAAAGGGGTGTTTAAATCCCTTTCTAGTAACAATATTAGCATATTTCACCAAAATCAACAATAGTGTCAAATTCACTGAATTTAGGTGAAAACCAGTGAATGGGACCCTGTTTTTACCCTCTATTCACTAGTTTTCATAGTCCGGTCCACGTTTCCTTACACTCTGGGCAGTACGCAAAGCCAGTATGTTCAAAAGCATCAGTGAATCCGTTTGGTTGATACATTTGCTCTTTTTCACTCCATACAAACTCATCGTCGATAATTGT
>CAIOOC010000883.1 GCA_903859795.1 uncultured Bacteroidia bacterium | reverse complement strand
CTGCGAACTGACTAACAAACGTATTCCTGTAATGGTCGGAATTACAGATACCTCATTTGAAGCTTCCCTTGAAATTGCAGAATATTCAAAAGAGGTAGGCGCAGATGCAGTTGTTGTAGCTCCCCCCTTTTATTTGCCAATTTCGCAGGAGGAATTGATTGTTTATTTCCAAAATCTTATTCCAAGATCTCCTCTGCCCCTGCTGTTGTACAATATGCCAAGTCATACCAAACTCCATATGGAGATTGAAACGGTAAAAATCGGACAACAGCTTGGCGCGATAGGTATTAAGGATAGTTCCGGGGATATGTTCTATCAGACAAATCTGGTCGATGCATTCAGGGATATTCCTGAATTTGCCATCATAACCGGCACTGAATTATTTCTTCCAGAGACAATCCTGCAAGGGGGCCATGGTGCAATTGCAGGAGGAGCAAATATTTACCCGAGATTATTCGTCGATATCTATGAAGCATCTTTAGCCCGTGATTTTGAAAAAATTGATGAACTGCGGAAAATCAACATTCAACTTTACAACACCATTTATGCAGTAACCGGAAACAGTTCAAGGTATATCCGGGGCATCAAATGCGTATTGAAAACTATGGGTATCTGTAATGATTATGCTGCATTACCATTGTCAAAATATGATGGAGAAGAAAAGCGGAAAATAGAGCAATACGTTGCGGATTTCAAGGGAATTATTTAATTGATAACAAAGGGTTTTTAATTTATCTTAATGACCCATGACACTATTTGATCCCGAAATAATTGTACTAAAATCCGTTTTTTATTACGGATAAGTTTAATGCTTCGATATGCCTTCGGATTTCAACTGATGCATAACGAAGCATTTCTTTTGAATAAAGTATTCTATTAGTTCGATACTAAATAACTTAACGATCCAACTCGTATGTTTAAAAAGAAATACGGTCCTATTATCCTGATTGCGACAGTACTCTTTCTTTTGAGTTGGCAGAGTAAGGGAGAAAAGAGAGCCGATGTAATCGTTTACGGAGGAACATCGGCTGCGATCACTGCCGCAGTTCAGGTTGCGAAAATGGGTAAATCGGTTTTAGTTGTCTCACCTGACAAACATCTGGGTGGGCTTTCATCATCGGGATTAGGTTTTACTGACACCGGGAATAAGGGTGTAATTGGCGGGCTCTCGCGCGAATTTTACCACCGTATTTACAACTATTACCAAAAACCGGAAACCTGGCAGTGGCAGACAAAGGATACCTACGGTGGAGTCGGTCAGGGGTCGCCCGCTATCGACGGAGAAAACCGAACAATGTGGATCTTTGAGCCGCATATAGCAGAGCAGGTATTTGAAGATTTCGTGAGAGAATACAAGATTCGGATTTTTCGCGGTGAATATCTTGACAGAGCTCACGGGGTTAGTTTAAAGAACGGCAAAATACAATCGATCAAGACATTGTCCGGAAACATCTACATCGGGAAAATTTATATCGACGCAACTTATGAAGGAGATCTTATGGCTGCTGCAGGTGTCAGCTACCATGTTGGGCGCGAATCAAATAATGTCTTTGGAGAGTCATGGAACGGCGTGCAAACGGGTGACCTTCCAGTTAAACATCACGATTTCCAGGGTTTAAAAATTAGCCCGTATAAAATTCCCGGTGACCCAAAGAGCGGAATCCTACCCCTTATCTCTACAAAAGATCCCGGAATAAGAGGATCAGGCGATCAAAAAATCCAGTCCTACTGCTTTCGGACCTGCTTAACAAAAGTAGAAACAAACAGAGTTCCTTTTGCGCGCCCTGAAGGGTACGACTCAACGAAGTATGAGCTGATGATCAGGATATTCAATGCCGGTTGGCGAAAGACATTTCAGAAATTTGATCCAGTTCCAAATCTAAAGACTGACGTCAATAATCACGGTCCGTTTAGTTTTGACTACATTGGGATGAACTACGATTACCCCGAAGCATGCTATGAGCGAAGAAAAGAGATTGTTACAGAACATGAAAATTACCAGAAAGGACTTTTGTACTTCATAGCGAATGACATGCGCGTACCTGCTGAAATCAGAAATCAGATGCAGCAATGGGGACTCTCAAAAGATGAATTTAAGGACAATGGAAACTGGCCATACCAGATTTACGTACGTGAAGCCAGAAGAATGATTGGTCAATCTGTCCTGACCGAAAACGAGATTACCGGCAAACAAAAAGTCATTCACCCGATTGGCATGGGATCGTACAACATGGATTCTCATAATGCCCAACGTTATATAAAACCCGATGGTTTTGTAGAGAACGAAGGGGATATTGAAGTTCAGGTCCCAATGTACCAGATTGATTTAGGCTCTATTATCCCAAAAAAAGAGGATTGCGGAAATCTGCTGGTACCTGTTGCACTGTCAAGTTCGCATATCGCCTATGGATCGATACGGATGGAACCTGTTTTTATGATCCTGGGGCAGAGTGCCGGAACTGTCGCTTCCCTTGCAATTGAAAATAACAAAGATATTATTGATCTGGAATATGATAAAATCAGATTGAAACTTATAGCGGATGGGCAGGTATTGGAAATCAAAAAAAAATAAGAATTATGTATATACAAATTTATTCATCGGCAAAATCGACGAAAAGATTATAATCTGAAGTATCATTTACTACAAACCAATGACAAAACTTGTTTTCCCATTTTTATCGTTACTAATCTCCGGAAGTATCCTGGCAGACAATCCCTACAAAGGGACTGATGCAATTGTCGCTTCTGAATTCATTTACCAAAACCAGGATGTCGCCTTCCCGAGCTGTCACGCCTCAACAATTGCAGAGACTACTGATGGACTTGTGGCTGCATGGTTCGGAGGTACCGAGGAACGAAATCCTGACGTGGGCATCTGGTCAAGCAGAAATATAAATGGAAAGTGGACGATTCCCACGGAAGTTGCAAACGGAATTCAGCCTGAGGGAAACAGGTTTCCTACCTGGAATCCGGTTCTTTACAACTCAGGAAAAAGATTACTGCTTTTTTATAAAGTTGGCCCTAACTGCTCTGATTGGTGGGGCGAACTGATCACCTCTGTCGACAATGGCAGGAGCTGGTCAAAACCGGCAAGATTACCAAAAGGGATCTGGGGCCCTATCAAAAATAAACCGGCTATGCTCGCCAACGGTGAATTATTGTGTCCATCGAGTACCGAATACAATGGATGGCAGGCACACATGGAAACTACTTCCGATCTGGGTCTTACCTGGAAACGGACCGAAGATCTGAACGAAGGGAAACAGATTTCGGTTATCCAACCAACAATCCTACTGCATCCCGATGGGAAAATCCAGATCCTGTGCAGAAGTAAGAGCAGGGTTATTGTCACTTCTTGGTCTGCCGACAAGGGTAAATCATGGAGTAGGTTTGAACCAACAGCTTTGCCAAATCCTAATTCAGGAATTGATGCGGTAACGCTCAAAGACGGATCCAATATTCTCATTTATAATCACAACGATCCAAATATTGATTGGAGATCCAGAAGTGTATTGTGTGTAGGTTTTTCAAAAGATGGAACAAACTGGAATGGTGCAGTTCAATTGGAAAATGACCCGGATGTCCGTGCTGAATATTCCTACCCTGCTGTTATCCAAACCAAAGATGGATTAGTCCATATTACCTATACATGGAACAGGAAACTGATCAAACATGTGGTTATCGATCCTTCAAAGATCAAAACCAAACCTATCGTAAACGGACTTTGGCCGGCAGAATAAATAACTAATTTAGGAAATTAAAAACTATACTATTTATGAAATACAATTTATTACCCCTATTTAAAGATGTACTTAAAGTTCCATTTAACCACAAAGTACGCGAAGAAGTCGCAAAGTGCGCAAAGTTAAAACCATTAATTTTGTACTCTTTGCGAACACCCGTGCGTAATTTCTCTGCGACCTTTGCGGTTTATTTTTTTGGGGCTCTGATGATTACGTTTAATGGAATGGCCCAGACCCGGAATGAGAAAAAAGCCATTGTTAGCGAAGAGATTATCTTCCCGCTTCAAAATGAACATACCCATGGCAGCACGATTGTTAAATTGCCTGATGGCGATCTGTTGGCTGCCTGGTTCCAGGGGAGCGGCGAGCGGAATGCAGATGATGTCCGAATCATGGGGGCCAGGATGAAAAAAGGATTAAAAACCTGGAGTACACCTTTTCTGATGGCTGATACAAAAGGAATTCCCGATTGTAACCCCGTGCTCTTCCTTAACCGTAACGGGAAATTATTTCTTTTTTGGGTAGCTGTTCAGGCGAATAAATGGGAAGATGCAATCCTGAGATTCCGGACCTCGACAAATTTTGCCGGCGACGGAGCACCCGTCTGGGAGTGGCAGGATAACATCTTATTAAAACCAGATGACAATTTTGTCAAAGAGGTAGATAAACGATTTAAAGAGCTGCCTGAGTCTCATGCCGGATGGGCAGGATATGCACCCGAGTACGACAATTTAATTAAAGAGGCGAGCAAAGACCCTTTAAAAAGAAGTATTGGCTGGATGACGAGAATTCACCCGATAACACTTGCAAGCGGAAGAATCCTCCTTCCCCTCTATTCCGACGGTCTTAACTTTTCGATGGTCGCAATTTCCGATGATGACGGAGCCACATGGAGGCCAGGTCTTCCGATCGTAGGTCGCGGTCCAATCCAACCCGCACTTGCCGTTAAGAAAAATGGAGATATCGTTGCCTACATGCGCGACAGCGGAGATTCTCCAACGCGGGTTCAAACCAGTGTCTCAAAAGATAACGGAGAATCATGGAGTGCCTCTGTTAAATCTGAAATTCCAAATGAGGCAAGTGTCGAACTCTGCGTTTTGAAAGACGGGAAATGGGCATTTGTCGGAAATGACAGTAATGACGGCCGCTACAGATTTTCGATTTTCCTCTCAGATGATGAAGGCTTATCCTGGAAATGGAAGGATCTTATCGAATACGAACCTTCAAAGAAAGGGAGCTTTTCCTACCCTTGCCTTATCCAAACAGCCGACGGACTGTTAAATATCTCCTATTCCTATTCGATGGGATCACACCAGGAGTCAATCAAGCATGTTGTAATCGATCCGGTTAAAATCACCAGATAATCAACGATATAATTCACAAAATAAAATATCCAACAACTTAGAACGATGAAAAATCAAATTACTAAATTATTTAACAAGATATTTTCAGACCCTCTGTTTGACAGAACTGCAAAATACCTTGGTGTTATGACCATTGCCATGGCAATTAGCGCCTTTCCTGTTAAGATATCGGCCAAAACCCTTAACCCTGAAGTAAAAGGAAAGTCTGAAAAATCGGAACTGAAAGGTAAAAACTGGGCTGAGAAACTTGGATTCCCTGCCGGCAAAAAAGTATTGCTTCTGCATATCGACGACGCCGGTATGTGCCCGGAAGCAAACACCGCAACTCAAAATTACATCGGAAAGGGATTTCTCCATTCCGCTGCAGTAATGATGCCTTGTCCAAATGCAGTAGCGATGATTGAATGGGCCAAAGGGCACCCGGCTGAGGATATTGGTCTTCATCTGACACTTACAAGTGAATGGTCAAATTATCGCTGGGGACCGGTTTCCGATCCTGCAAAAGTGCCCGGATTAATCGATCCTGAAGGCAAACTGTGGCATGAAGTACCCGATGTTGCCATGCATGCATCTGCTGCAGAGGTAGAAACTGAGATTCGCGCCCAAATCGAAAAATCGATTAAAATGGGATACCGCCCAAGCCATATTGATACACATATGGGAACTCTTTACGGCAGACCTGACTATGTAAAGGCATTCTTTAAAGTTGCCCAGGAATATCATATCCCGGCAAATGTTATCGACCTCACTTATCCTGATGTTGCAGAAAAATTCAAGCAAATGGGCTACCCGGTAAATGACGATGTGATCAAATCCGTAAGCGATTACAATATGCCAAGATTGGATAATTTCACAAGTGTTGGTGAAGGAAAAACCTATGATGAGAAACGGGCTAACTTTTTCAAACTCGTGGAATCGTTAAGGGAAGGTTTGACCGAAATTATCTTTCACCCTTCGGTGCCTACAGAAAATATGAAAACAATCACCGGAACATGGCAGCAACGCGGATGGGAAGCTGAATTATTCGCAGATCCGATAGTTATCAAATACTTCAAAGATAAAGGGATCATCATCACCAATTGGAAAAAAATCATGTCCCGGTTTGAGAAAATAAAATAACCGGGAAATCGCCAGCCGCGACTGAAAATTTTTTTAAAAATGTACAAATCATGTTCATAAGTAACAGTAAAGATATAATTCTCATTACTTAATAGCTGATCAATTAATTATGGGTCAATCATTTCTCCGGAAGTTTAAACATCCGGGATTTATTATTCTGGCTTTTGCTTTTTGCTCTTTAGCCCAGAATCTTTCTGCACAGAAATTAAACCTGGAGCAAAAATGGGCTACAAATCAAAAAGCCTTTATCGAGAGCGCTGCCACTGTTGCCGATATTGATAACAACGGATTGGACGAAGCTGTAATCACCTCTCAGGAAGAGGTCATCGCAGTTGGAAATAATGGCAATACCCTTTGGAGATGGAGAACCAAAGGGCGCTTTATGACTTATCCAACAATCTTAAAAAGACCGGGACAAACAGCACTGATTTATGCAGCAGATAATAAAGGATTGTTGACCTGCCTCGATGGCAAGGGGAAAATGGTGTGGCAGGCAAATTTGAACGGGGGATCGGAATGGTCAGCAAATGTTGTTACCGACCTTTACGGAGATGGTTCATCTGAATTAATTCAAACCGATGTCACCGGCACCATTTCGGTTTATGATGCATTAACCGGAAAATTGCTCAAAAAATCAACAATTGCAGGTCAGCCTGTCAGCCCGTCCGTAGGTAACCTGAACGGAGATGGAAAATCAGAAATAGTGATTGCAACCACCGATGGTTTCATTACAGCACTTGGAAGTGATCTCACGCAGTTATGGCGTATTAAGATCGGCAGTGAGACTGAGTCCTGGGCAACATCTGCACCTGTAATGTTCGGAGCTTCTGACGGTAAAACATACGTTGTTGCGGCGTCAGGGAACGGTGAGATATTCTGCCTGGATGCTCAGGGAAAATCGGTCTGGCAATTCCCAACCAATGTACCGATCTCATCATCAATTTCGGTTGGCGACTTTGACAAGGACGGACAAGCCGATATATTCCTTGTAACCCACACCGGACTGATCTATCGTTTTGATGAAAAGGGCAATCTCCTCTGGAACATTGATATGCAGGGACGTAGTCTGGCTCCCGGTGCGATCGGAGACATCAACAATGACGGTAAACCCGAATACATACTATCGACCCAGCAGGGACATATCCTTGTTTTGAATAATAAGGGAGAAGCAGTATTCGATCGCCAGCTTCCCTCCCGTACCATCAATAACACCCCTTCATTTGGGCATATTAGCGGAAGTTCAGAAAGGCTGGACATGATTTTAACCGGCGGTGAATCGGGTATGGCCTACTGTTTTGAAACCCCGTTAACCAAAAACCCGAAAATGCAATGGTCAACTTACCGGTGTAACATCGGTAACACAGGTTCATGGTTTGGTCTCACCAAATCAGTTGAACTACGAATGGTGCCACAAAACCTCTCGTGGAACAAACTATTTGTCGGTGAGAAGATCCGGTTTGATATCTACAATCCAAAACCCGGTTCAAATCCTGTAAAGGCAAATGTAGTGTGTATCAGCCCCGATGGTGCCAAAAGTTCTGCGGTGGCTAATATTGATGGTAACAACGGGCAATTACTGGTTCCTGTAAATCTGACCCTGCCGGGAAATTATGAGTTCAGCTGGTCTGTTTCGACCAGTGACGGAAAAGAATTATTATCAGCTTCACGAACCGTCAACCTGAGGCCATTCGAAAATGACTGTGCCTTGACCGCTCAGGCAATCAGCACCTTAAATTCAACTGCTGACAAAATTGAAACAGTTATACCTTTATCCGCCCTGGCACTTCGCAAAGAAGCAGCAAATCTTCGATTGAATGCAAATGGGATTTCCATGCAGCAAAGTAACGTTCCGGTGAGTAAACCGGTCATTAACCAGACAACCATAAAAAATACTGCCGCTTTGAATGAAGCGGCAAAACGGGCAATTTCGGTAAGTGATATTTTGGAAAAAGCAGCTCAACTTGGTGCAGGAACCAGCCTGATTGCCTTTGAAGGAGATAAGTGGAAAAACCGTAATGTAGACAATCAACTTCCACACATCGTGGAAAATCCGGTCAATTTAAATCATACCGTAGTTCCTGGCGAACATAACCCTGTGCCTGTGGTTCTTTTCAATGTTACCGATCACCTGTTAAATGCAAGGGTGGTCATCGGTAACAAAAATTCCGGCATTAAAGTTACCCCAATGCGCTCCATCAATACAGCCACATCGTTGGGCGAAGAGTCATGGGATGCTTTGCCTGAAATCGATGAATCGGGTGTAATCTCCATTCCTTCTCTCACCTCAAGGGAAGTGTGGCTGGATATCGAAATTGGAGATTCAGTATCAGGAATACAGACTATTGATGTGACTTTTCAGGCCCTTAACGG
Source organism: uncultured Bacteroidia bacterium (assembly GCA_903859795.1). Classification (GTDB taxonomy): domain Bacteria; phylum Bacteroidota; class Bacteroidia; order Bacteroidales; family Prolixibacteraceae; genus JAAFHB01. The sequence continues at coordinate 4,940 of CAIOOC010000883.1, read as the reverse complement.
ATCAGGTGTTCTCGATAGTCCAGCCAATCCTCATTCAGTCGCAGCGCCCGAAACAAAGGTTGAAATTTCTCTTGATATTCTACCGTTTAAAATGGCCTCCTCTGAAGTATTCCATATGTGTACCTGGTCGCCTTCGACCGGACCCGATATCCCGGCATTACTAGCCCACGGGAACAATGTATTCTTAATATCAAATGCTGTATTTAATTACGATGCGAAGAATGAACTTACCGGTTTTGACTATTCGGGTATAGATAAGATTTTGGCTCAGTTCAAAGGAAAAGAAGCCTTCTTCCTTGTCAACGGTCTGCCCGGAATAAAAGAGGAATTTGCAAGTGAAGGGTATAAAAAACAGTTTGAACGCTACCTGAAGGATCTTGTACTCCATCTTGCCGGTTTTGGAATCGGAATTAATCAATTCGCATTATACCCGATCGACGAACCTGGAGGAAGCGGCTGGAATGCAGTGAATCAGGTGGTCAAATTCGGGGAGATGGCAGACGGGATAAATCCCGATGTGATGATCTATCAGGATGGCGGCGGCGAATTGCCAATGTTCCAGGCTATGGCTAAACACGTGAATGTCTGGAGCCCGACGATCGACTGGGTTGCAGATAATAGTCCCGAAATGAATGTGATGCGGTCGAACAGGAAATTCCTGTGGTCATATAATTGCTCATACTCCTCATCCCGTCCGATTGGTGCAAATATTAAAAATATCAACCTGATCTATGAATTTCGAACTGCTGCACTCCTGGCACTCCGGAATGATGTAACCGGAATCGGTTTCTGGTGCTATAATTCAAATCCGGATAACTTATGGTCACGAATCAAACTTGAATATAACCTGGTATATCCAGGGATGACAAAATCAGTTACCAGCCGTAGGTGGGAAGCTGTACGGGAGGGAATTGAAGATTACCGGATAATTAGTGCCCTGAAAGATTACCTAAAACCTGAAATGAACACAGAAGAATCAGTACGAAAAAGTATTAATCACCTGATAAATATCAGCCTTCCTGATTTAATCGATCCTGGTTACCGGGCGATGAAACTGGGGCAATCACGCGAAGTTTTTGACCAGGTATGCAGTGAATCAAAAATGGATACTTTTAGAAACGAAATAATCTCGTGCATTCGCTCAGTGATCGGGTCTGACAAATTCAAGGAGAGCGATAAATCATCCGATAAACACGATTTGAAAACAAAAACTAAATGAACAATCCCAACCGCTTTGGATTTCAGGGAGTGGCTAGAAAAAAATCATGCCACTGAGTCTGAATTGTACGTTGGTTATTATAAAGTAAATAGTCGGAAACAATCTATGTCCTGGAGCGAATCTGTTGATCAGGCTATTTGCTTCGGGTGGATAGATGGTCTGCGTAAGTCGGTTGATAATGAGAGTTATTTCATCAGGTTTACTCCACGTAACCCAAGAAGTAACTGGAGTGCGGTGAACATTAAAAAAGTTGATGAACTAACAAAGCAGGGTTTGATGAAACCTGCGGGCCTGGTTCTTTTTAACAGTCGTAAATTGAACCGATCAATGATCTATTCTTACGAAAATGTTGATATTAAACTCTCTGACGAACTTGAAACACAATTTAAAGCCAGTAAAAAAGCCTGGGATTTTTTCAAATCCATGCCTTATTCATATCGCAAACCAGCTATTTATTGGGTAATGTCGGCAAAACAGGAGGTCACAAGGTTAAAACGGCTTACTGAACTCATTACAGACAGCGATGCAGGACGGAAAATTAAACCTTTAAATTATTAAAATGGAAAACTTTGAAAATGTCGATTTGTATATTGCAGGGTTTCCCGGCGAGGTCCAGAAACTTTTACAGCAGTTGCGGATAACCATCAAAGAAGTTGCCCCAACAGCGTCAGAGGTAGTAAGTTACAGTATGCCGGCTTATAAATTAAATGGAGTTTTGGTATATTTTGCAGCCCATTCGAAACATATTGGTTTTTATCCGACTTCTTCAGGAATTGCGGCCTTTAAAGATGAGCTTTCCGCATTTAAAGGATCAAAAGGAACGGTTCAGTTTCCGCTTGATAAGCCTCTTCCACTCGAACTTATAAGAAAGATTGTGCAATACCGGGTGATGGAAAATTCATTTAAGTTAAAATCCAAGAAAAAAGTTCCACGGGTAGATCAAGCTGGTAAGATCTGACCATTTATTATACGTCACTTCTCTTAAAACAGTTTTTGAGTTTGATTGTTATACTATGTGAGCTGAAGGCAGAAGGATATTTTTATGTCTGAAATTTCAGCAAACAAAGTGGAGTCCGGTAATCACTCAAAAAACGGGGCGCAATCGAAAAGCCAAACGAGTAGAAATTATCAGTAATACCTCTATTAAATGTTTAAAATGTTTGTAAGACACACTTTGGAAGATTATTCAAAGTGGAAAACTTTGTTCGACGGACATAGTGAAGTCCGGGAAAAATACGGGTGTACAGGTGCGTCTGTATTTGCAAGTGTAGAGAATCCAAACGATGTACTTGCTGAAATTATTTGGGCAAACAAAGAGGGTGCGATGCAGTTCATGCATGATCCTAGCCTAAAAGAAACGATGGATAAAGCAGGAGTAATTGGTATGCCTGAATTTTCTTTTTCAGAATAATCATTAACACACAACCGGGCCTGTCATTCTTTTAAGGCCCGGTTGGCTAAAATCATCAATTGACATGAATCCAGTTGTACATTTTGAATTGCCGGCTGAAGACAGACATCGTATAGCCGATTTTTATTCCAGGGCATTTGGCTGGAAAACGCAAATGCTGGGAGAGGAGATGGGAAATTATGTAGTTGCCAATACTGGTGAAAACGACGAACATGGACGACCAATTATGCCAGGAACTATCAATGGCGGCTTCTATCAACGAAAGGCAGATTCGCCGGAGCAGTACCCTTCAGTAGTTATTGCAGTAGAGGATATACCACAATCAATGAAATTGGTAACAGAAGCGGGCGGCGCAATACTTGGTGAACCGATGGAGATCCCGGGAGTCGGGCTTTATGTTTCGTTCTGCGATACTGAAGGAAACCGTTTGAGCATGCTTTGCCCAATTATGAGTTAAACCAGATAATCTATGAACGGTCAAATTACACCCTGTCTTTGGTTTGACAACCAGGCAGAAGAGGCAGTCAATTTCTATACTTCAATATTCAGAAACTCCAGGATTGAAAATATAAGCCGTTATCAAAATGAAGGTTTTGAAATTCATGGTCAGGAAGAAGGTACAGTACTTGCAATTGGTTTCAAGATTAATAATCAATCTTTCAATGCATTAAACGGCGGGCCCATTTTCAAATTCAGTAAAGCCATATCATTCCAGATATTTTGCGAGACTCAGGAAGAAATAGATGAGTATTGGAATAAGCTGTCGGACGGTGGACAGGAAAGCAATTGCGGATGGCTTAAGGACAAATTTGGGGTTTCCTGGCAAATAATACCGGCAATCCTTCCCCGGCTTATGTCAGATCCAACTAAATCCGGTAACGTAATGAAAGCATTTCTTCAAATGAAAAAATTTGATATTGAGAAACTTATACAAGCTCAGAACGGTTTGTGAATTTTCACAGGATCTTTTTATAGCTTCGTTATAAAGATCTTCAAATTAAAATTACTTTTTACGCTGTATTATGATAGCAAAGACACCTGTACCTCCTTATTACGCAGTGATATTTAGCTCAGTCAGAACAGATGGAGATCATGGTTATTCCGAAATGTCCGCGAAAATGGTTGAGCTGGCCGCTCTTCAGGATGGATTTCTTGGAATGGAATCTGCCAGGGATGGACTCGGGATTACAGTTTCGTATTGGAGAGACCTGGCTTCAATAAATAATTGGAAGGAAAATTCACAACATATCCTTGCCAGGAATAAGGGGAGATCTGACTGGTATAAATCGTTTAAGACACGAATCGCATTCATTGAAAGAGATTATGAATTTGACAAGGAATAGACTTCTACAAATCCATTTACTACCGACTTAATTTTAGATTATGAAATTTGTACTTCTTTTGCTTTTGCCTGTTGCCTTAATGGCGCAAAATAAGGATGTAAGCAATTCCGGTTCCTCCAGAGCACTTGCTTTTGTCAATTCACTAACTATCGTGCAACAGAAAACGGCTGTTTTCCAGTTCAACGAGATGAACCGGTATGAATGGCATTTTCTTCCTGCAAAGATGGTTGGGCGCACTGGTATTGCCGTTAAAGACCTGGACAGTATTCAAAAAGTGAATCTGCAGCTTCTTCTTCAGGCATATCTGAGCAATGAAGGGTATACAAAAGCTACAAATATTATGGATTTTGAATATCTTCTCAAAGAGTTGCAACCCCAGAATCCTAACCGAATTCCTGAAAATTATTCGGTATCTGTCTATGGTACTCCTAGTCAGGACAGCATTTGGGGTTGGAAATTTTCGGGGCATCATCTGGCACTTAACTTCACGATAGTAAAGGATAAAATTGGGTTTGCCCCATTTTTTTTTGGGGTATATCCTGCAGAAGTCAGGTCAGGATCAAAGGCGGGGACCCGATTGCTAAAAGATCAGGAAGATTTTGGATTTGAACTGATAAATTCATTGACACCGGCTCAGAAACAGATTGCAATTTTTGAGATCAAGGCATTTACCGAAATTGTAACAACAAATTCAATGCAAGTTGGTCCTCTGGCACCTGTTGGCATATTTGCCCGTGAAATGACACCTTCACAAAAAATTGTCTTGAACAAGGTTATTGCAGCCTATCTGCATGCAATGCCAAACGCTCTGGCAAATGCCAGGGTTAAAAAAATTGCCTCCGAGGATATGAATGAAATTAGATTTGGATGGGCAGGTGAAACAGTTCCTGGAAAACCCCATTACTACAGGATTCAAGGAAAGAGTTTTTTAATTGAATTTGATAATACTCAGGACAATGCAAATCAT
>CAIOOC010000882.1 GCA_903859795.1 uncultured Bacteroidia bacterium | reverse complement strand
ATATCTTTCAATATAATGACCATTCTTTAATTCAAGCTGATCGTGGCTTTTCTCTTTTTTATGATTATTCAGGTAAATTACTTTTTCCAGAAATAAATCTGGTTCCTTAGTCAGCCCGGCAACAAAATTCAGAATAACATTATGATTTGTATCCTCCAGAAAATGTTCCGGTATATTAAAAATTTCAACGTATCGCTCATTGTTCAGAATCCTTAAATTTTGCTCATCGACAATCAAGATTCCCTCCGATACAGAATTAAGTTGTGCTTCAAGCAGCGATGACTTGGATAAAATAGCCTCTTCAAGCATTTTTCGTTGTGTAATGTCATTTATCAAAACATGGCGTGCATTTCGTCCCAAAATATTTAATGAATTGGCAGAGACTTCTACAAACATTAATTCGCCGTTTTTCTTAAGGTGCCTCCAGGTATTCCTGCTTTGTAGGTTTTCTTCATTGGAGTCAATCCTCCTAATATTTTCAACAACTAATTTCTGGTCTTCCTCGGGTCGAATATCCAAAATGGTCATTGTAAGAAATTCTTCTCTCGAATAACCATACAGATCTACAGCTGCCTGATTAACTTCCAGAAATGCAAGCGACTCTAAATCATAAATGAACATTGGATTCGGGTTATTGACAAATATGATCCGATATTTCGATTCACTTTCCTTTAATGCATATTCGGCATTCTTCCGTTTGGTTATATCCCTGACAATTGCCCATAAACCGGATGGTTGCCCCTCTTTGTCGTGGATAAGCCTTGCACGCAGGGATACAGGGAAAATTGTTCCGTCCTTTCGGATATACTCCTTCTCATACTCGTCAGAGTAACCCCTGCTGTAAATTTGCGGCACGATGACACCCTCTTCAAATGCATTCCATGATACAGGTGTAAGCTGCTGATAGGTAAGCCGCCGTATTTCATCATCCGAATAATCGCCAAGCATTTCAAGGTAGGAATTATTACATTCCAGAATATTTCCCTGTAAATCAGTCCTAACCACTCCGTCGATCATCGAATTATAAAGATTGCTGTATCTCGCTTCGCTCTCTTTTATCTTCTCCTCTGCCTGGTGGTGAGCAGATATATCTTCAATTGTACCAAGATAATACAAAATATCGCCATTTATATTCTTTATCGCCCGCGCACTCTCGGAAACAACTATTTTTTCACCATCCTGTCTGGTCCATTGAGCCTTTTTCCCTTCAATAATCCCTTTCTGACTTATTTCATCCAGAAATGACCGACGGTTATAATCGGCATGAAACTCATTCTCGAGATTAATCTTTTTGAGTTGATCGGGAGAAGCGTACCCAAGTATGTCACAAAGTGCCTGATTGACCTCCATAATAGTGCCATCAGGCGCAGTTTGATAAATTCCAATGACCAGATTATCAAATAGAGTCTTTAGCTTACTCTCATATTCAAACAGCTCATTCTCAGCTCTTTTCTGTTTGTCAATATCAATCTGCATCCCAATTACCCTCACCGGCTTACCGTTATCATCAGATTTGACGATTTTCCCACGATCAAGAACCCATTTCCAATCACCCGATATTGTAAGTAAACGATAGGCTATTTCATAATTCCCCGAAATACCACTGATATACTCACTGAACGCTTTTTCTGCTTTCGGTTGATCATCCGGATGAATTAACCGGTTGAAGAGTTCAACGGAGGGGAAAGTCTCCCGTTCATCGTAACCAAGCATTTTATACCACGATTTATGATAAACAAGTTTGCGTGAAACAAGATTCAAATCCCATATACCTATGTCACTATGGCTTAATGAGAGGTTCATGATCGCCTCGGATTCGGTAATTTGGTTGCGGGTTTTCACCCTTTGTGCACGACTCCTGGCAAATATATACGAAACGACACAGCCTGTCAATAAAAAAAGTAAATAGAATACGGTGAACCTATTAAAAGTTACAAGTGAAGTCAGGATAAAGTTTTTTACAGGCAGTATAGAGATAATTTTCCATGAAAAATCATTCGCAATTATGGGATCGTTATTCTCTATTTCACCTGACTGAAACGGGAATACTGTGGAGATCGTAACCAATTCATTATTAGTCAAAAACTGATCCTTCACCGATGATTGAATTTGCCGGAATATTTTTGGGAAAAGATATTCAATTGTATTATTTTTTTTTATCGGAAACATAAAACCCCACTCAAAAGAAGTATCCTGAGCAGCAATAAAATAGCCCTCCTTATTAATCAGGTATTGAATTCCTGGAATAGATGAGGTGTGTTTTTTAATTTTTTCGATAAGTGATGTGCAATCAATTTTTAGAACACAAATTCCTGTTTTAATTCCTCCGATAAACATAGGGGTACAAATACGGATTACAGGCCGGAAAGGTCTTTCAATCTTTCCGTTATCTATATTTAGCTCCAAAGGTGAAGCATAAAATTTTCCCGAGTCAAGTTTAGCTGTTTCCTGAAAATAGTTACTTGCACTTTTATCCTCTAAAATTTCAACTGCTGCTTTCACAAGATGGCCCTCTTTTCTTTGAATCCTATAGGTCTCCATCCCTTTCAGATCAATAATACGAAACTGGAAATATTTTGGTTTATTATTAAAAAATTCTGTTACCAATTTAGTAAAATCATTCTTGTCGGTTACACCTTTGGCCGCGGTGATGTATAGATCAGTCGATTGGATGGTTTGTTTTAGAATAGTGAGGTCGAGCGCCGTTTCATCCAGAAAATTATGAATAATACTCTTGTCAGTAAAGACTTCGCGTTCCTGTGATTCCCGGTTAAAAATCATTTGCCGGTCTCCGGCCTGCCTGATCAACAGAATAAACAGGGCCGATATAACCACAATATTTACCAGTATTAAGGTAATAAAGGTATAGGTAAAATAAGAGTTGAATTTACTTTTACGCGAATAAATCATTATCAATGACTGTTTTTCACTTTAAATCTGTTGAAATCCTAATTATCTTGTCTTTAAATCAGGCAGTGAATCTAAATAGTAACAAAGATAGTTTTAATCACTATCATAACGAATCTGTAGGAAAGTAATTATGAATGAGCTGAAATAAATTATCCTTGTGAATCGGTTTCGCGATGTAATCATTGCACCCTGCTTCAATTGCCTTTTGATTGTCTCCGGTAAGTGCAAAGGCTGTTTGTGCAATAATAACCACGTTGGGGTTAAACTTTCTAATTTGACGTGTTGCTTCATACCCATCCATTATTGGCATCCGAATATCCATCAGAATCAAATCAAGATCAGGATTATCGCGGCAGGCAATTACAGCTTCTGCACCGGATCTGACTTTAATAATCTCCCTGCTTAATGACTTTATTATCATTGAAATGAATATTGCCGACCCTTCATCGTCCTCTGCAATCAGGATTTTGAGATTTTTATGTTGAATGTCTGGCAGATCTTTAGTAAGATGTGTAATATTTCCAGATGGCTGATTACTGTTGGGAATGATAAAATAAAACGATGATCCTTTACCTTCCTCACTTTCTAGCCAAAGATTTCCATTAAGCATTTCAACATAAGCTTTCGATATTGTGAGACCTAACCCTGAACCTTCAAATTTCCGCGTATTGGAATGGTCGGCTTGCATAAAAAGGTTAAAGATTATTTCCTGTTTATCCTTTGAAATCCCAATTCCGCTATCTCTTACCCGAAACTCCAGCTTTCTGTCGTCTCCATGTATTGTTATATCAACGGATCCTGATTTTGTAAATTTTATCGCATTCCCGATTAGATGGAAAAGGATTGTATTTAGTTTATATCCGTCAGTTGAAAAGTTTTCAAGGGAATCGGTTAGTTCACTTTTAACAATGAAATCGAGTCCTTTTAATTCTGCTTCGGGTTTAAAGCGAATAACCAGCTCATTGACAATGTTTTGAATGTTTACAACAGAATTAGTTGGTTTCATTAGTCCAGCCTGGATTTGTGACAGGTCAACGATATCATTGATTGTATTCATCAATCTGTCGGCACTCTGGTTAATAAAGGTGATATACTCATCGCGTTCATCAGGGGAGAGGTCATCATATTGTAACATCGATAAAAATCCAAGGATGCCATTGAATGGGGTCCTTATCTCGTGGGAAATGTTGTTCAGGAAAGATGTTTTAAGCTTGTCGCTCTCTTCGGCCTGTTCCTTTGCCTTAATCAGGTCTTCCAGAATCTTCTTTTTCTCGGTGATATCAATATTGACGCCACGTAGTGCTACCAGACGACCATTCTTGAATACAGGTTGAACATTGTTTTGAAGCCACTTTATCCCCTCACCCGGGAGCTGAACACGAATGTCAACAACTTGCATCTCATTCCCGATATATGAATGGTTCTGCAAAAAATCAATTAATGCATGATCATCTGGTAGAACAATACTGAGAAAATGATCGTACAGGTTTATTCCTGCACAATCAGGCATCAACCCCAGCATTCTGTAATAGTTCCTTGAACCCACCAGTTCGCCGGTTATCAGGTTGTGTTCCCAGCTACCCAGTCTTGCAAGTTCCTGTGCATTGTTCAGCTCCTCCGCACTCCTTCGCAATGCTTCCTGCTGTTCTTTGAGTTCGGTTATATCAACTGCAGTTGCCGACAGGAACTGGGGAATATTGTTTTGATCAAATATCAAGGAAGCGTTCATCAGTGTTGGAAATACAGAGCCATCTTTACGCATATGCCCTACCTCCTGAGCCGAAAAGCTTCCAATTGTTTTAAGTTGATTTAGCAACTCTAAAACTTTAGGTAATTGTTCTTCGTTGTGGAAAATAGTCAATCCACTATCTAACAGCTCATTAGGTTCATATCCATGCATCCCGGCAAATGCTGCATTGATATAGAGCAATTGTCCATCAAGAGAAGTTATTGCAGAACCATAATTAGCCTGGTCTGCGATTGTTCGGAACTTAAGAATCTCCTGCTCAGCCAGTTTTTGTTCCGTAATATCCGCTTTTATAGCAAGGAAATGGGTGATCTTCCCCACATTGTCGATAATTGGAGAAATCGTTGAGGATTCCCAGTAGAGCTCCCCATTTTTCCGTTTGTTATGAAATACCCCATGCCACTCTTTTCCTGAGGTGATATCTTCCCAAAGTTTCTGATATTCAGTATCGGGGGTTTCGCCGGACTTAAGAACCCGCGGGTTTTTTCCAACCAGTTCTTCGAAGGTATAGCCGGTTGTTAAACTTGCCTTTGGATTTGTATATTCAATAGTACCGTCCAGGTCTGCTATTACTATACTTACCGGACTTTGTTCAACAGCCAGAGAGAGTTTCCGAAGTTGTTCCTCACCCTTCTGCTGCTCAATTTCTGTCTCTATAGTTTCAAGAGCAAAACTAATTTCATTCACAAAATCATCAAGTAATTCGATTTCTTCCTGATCAAAGAAATAAGGCTGAGAGGAGTAGAGGGTAAAAGCACCAATAATTTTCCCGGATTGTTTAAGAGGAAGCGCCATAGAAGAGCGATAACCCCGCTTTAATGCCTCGCTTCTCCAGGGAACTACCATTGGATTATTTTCAATATTGTCACAAACATAATGATCACCATTCCTGATAGCAGTACCGGTTGGCCCTCTTCCTTCAGGTATATCACTCACCGATATTTGCCTGATCGCCGAGAGATACCCCTCTTCAACACCATGTTTCGCAACAGGCTTAACTATTTGTGTCTCATTATCAATTAACCCTATCCAGGCCATCCGGAATTTCCCAAAATCAATGGCAATCCGGCATACTTCATTCATAAGTTCCTGCTTATCCCTAATATGAACGATTGCCTGACTAACATGACTGATCACTGAATATAGCCGGTTTAGTTTCTCGATCTTCTCGTCAGCCAGCTTTCGTTCGGTGATGTCGATAATGGTGCCAGCTCCCCCTTTAAAAATTCCATCAGAGAATATTGCTCTGGATGACACTTGTATCCACCTGGATTCTCCAGTTTTTGTATAGATCTGATATTCATTTGCTAGCTCAACCTTTTCACTGAGTTCATTTAATCTATTCAAAAGAAACTGGCCATTATCGCCGACGAAATGAATGATATTTTTACCCTTAATTTCATCCGCAGTATACCCAAATATTTTTAAGACCGGAGAACTAATAAACGTAATAAAACCCTTGTTATCACTTTCAAAGATAACTTCATTAATATTTTCGATGATGTCCTTGTATCTTATTTCATTATCCTGCAATGTCAACTCCTTCTCCTTTGCATCGACAAAATTTCCGATCCTGACAGCTATCGAAAACAATAAAAGGGATTCTTCGGGGAGAAAAATTTGTTCTGCTTCCAACTCCTGACCATCAGGATAGCATACGGTAACTTCTCCGATGACTTTCCGGTTAACTTTTATTTCCTGCATCAAAGAGAGAGTGCTTTTTTGAAAACCTGCGGTTTTAAATATTTTGTCGCTAATAGTTACACAAGCATGAGCGATTTCGGGAAACTGCCAGCTTCCAGGGATGATTTGGACAATCTGATTGATAACCTGATCTGCCTTCAGATTTAAATCGCTCAAAATTTCCGATATCTGGTTATGGCAATTCAATTCCTTTAGTCTTTCCCTTAATGCAAACTCCGTATTTTTCTGATGACTGACATCCTTATTGTTCACTAAAAATCTGATAGGAATTCCAAGATTGTCCCTTACAACAACCTGACCTTCAGATAAAATCCATTTATAGCTCCCATCTTTGCACACGATACGATATTCTGAAGTAAAGGATTGTGTCTCACCCTTCAGATGATCTATCAACTTTCTTAATGTTGCTTTCAGATCACGAGGGTGAATCCTTTCAAGCCATTCTTCGAAATTATCTCCGATCCCGGATCCATTATATCCTAAGATCTCGTTCCACTGTTTGGAATAGGTTACGTGGTTGGTCCCGATATTCCAATCCCAAATACCATCCGTTACAATTTCAAGGATTTTTTTCCAATGCGCTTCAGGATCAATAAATTCACCTTTCCCCCCGGCTGGTTCGGAATTCGATTTAGCAGCCGATTTGATCAAAAAATCAAGCTCCTGCCTGACTCCATCGAAATCGCTGATAAATTCTCGGGTTAACTTATCAGGATCTGTCATTTATAGTTGGTTTGGATGAAGTTAGCTTTTAAAATAGGTATTAAATCATATCAAAACTAACAATAAAAATAAATATTTAAGTATCTTCACGCAGTTATTTGTAGTTGATTATCCTTCAATTATTTACATTCCTGTGATTTAGATTGAAACAAAACACTAAAATCCCTTTTATTTTAACCAATCAGCGAAGTTCTAATTCCTAAATCTTCCATTATGGATAGCAGCCACATCCTGATAGTCGTAAATCCAACCGCAGGAAGCGGGAAAGCCAAAGATGTGGCAAAAACGTTACAGCAAAAAATCGAACCTCTTAAGGCTTCAAAGTATCAATTCACCTTCACAAAAGAGAAAGAGGAGGCTACTTTCATAACAAGAAAGGCTATTGCCGAAGGGGCTTCACTTGTTATTGCAATTGGTGGCGATGGTACTATCAATGAGGTTATTAATGGTTTTTTTACTGATGGAGTTCCAATTAACACGCATTGCGAGTTGGGGATTTTAGACGGAGGTACAGGCAGCAGTCTTTCCGGAATTATCCATGGCCAGAAGTCTGTTAACCAGCAAATTGACATGCTATTTCAATCGAATACAATGGCATTGGATCTTGGTCTGATAAACTATGATGATTTTTCGGGCAATCGGGTCAGCCGCTTTTTCGCTAATGAGTGCCAAACCGGCATTGGCACCAGGGTAGTTTCAATGGTTGGAAAAACCTCCAAGCTTTTTGGGGGAAGAATTGCTTTTGGATTTGCTTCAACAATCCAGGCAATAGGGATGAAGCCTCAAAAACTGAATATAGCCTATGATGATGAACCTTTTCAGGAATTTTCCCTTTTGGGGCTTGTAGTTGGAAATGGCAGAGAATGTGCCGGTGGGATGAGGCTTACCCCTGACGCAAATATGAGCGATGGTCTTTTTGACGTCTTGTCAATTTCCGAAATGGGCCTTGTGAAAAGATTACTCAACCTCTCAAAAGTCTATTCAGGGAAACATCTTTTGTCTTCCGGTTTTTCAGTAAAAAGATGTAAGAAATTAAAAATCAGGTCAGATATCAAAATAGCTTTGGAGGCAGATGGTGAGCTTCTCGGAAATTCACCGCTTGATATTCAAATCTTACAAGCAGCAATAAGAGTCAGAACTTAAAATAAGCAGATGATGCAGTTAACGTACCAACAGATGTTACATTTGGTTGTGCCGCAGTTAGCAATGTACCAGTATAATTAGCAGCACTAACGTT
>CAIOOC010000881.1 GCA_903859795.1 uncultured Bacteroidia bacterium | reverse complement strand
GTATGGATATAAAAAAACCACTCTTGATGATATTGCCAATGCAGTGCGGAAGGGGAAGAGTTCTCTTTATTATTACTTTAGCAGCAAAGAGGATCTTTTTCAGGAAGTTATCCAAAAAGAGGCAGATATTCTTCGTGAAGAGTTGTCCAAGGTGCTTCAGAAAGATATTGATCCGGCGGAGAAATTGAGAGATTACGTGATGACCAAAATCACTACGTACCGCCAGTTGGCTAACTTTTACAATGCCATTGAGAATGATACTGCAGCTGTTGAGTTTATCGATAAAATCAAATCTCAATATTACCAGGAAGAGATCCGGATGATGAAACGTATTTTGCTTGAAGGGGCTCGTCAACGTAAATTTATTGTGAAGGATTTTACTCTTGTTGCTATCGGAATAACAACAGCAATACGAGGTCTGGAAATGCCTCTTTCTGCCGGTCCTTACCGCTCAACTGATCTTGGGAAGAGCGTAGATTCCATTGTGAAGATTATTTGCTATGGGATTATGAAACGGGAATAATTCTGGCAACTGGCAATTAGCCACTAGCTCGTAGTTACCAGTTACTAGCCGCCAATTGCTGTATAAATGCCTTCAACTTATTTAAAATCAACGTTTCCTCCGCTTGATTTTTGAACATCATGCTCTTTGGGATTTCCTGAAATTTTTATATTTCCTCCGCTGCTTGCCTGAGCGTTAACTTTTTCAGTAACATAAAGTTTAAGATTGGCTCCGCTTGATGCTCCTGCATTACAGGTTTTACTTATTAAATCCTTCGCCCTGATATTTGTACCACTCGATCCGTCAACGTCAAGACTCTCAGTTGTACCCGAAAGGTTTAGGTTACCGCCACTGCTCCCTTCCACATTAAGTTTGTTGGCTGCAACTTTTAATTCGATATTGGCTCCGCTCGAAACGGAAATTTGCAGAGAAGGTATTTTCAATTCCATTTTTGATTTTACCTCTGCTCCTGAGCTTGCTTCAACGGCATGGATAGTTTTAAAGGTAACCAAAATCCGCTTTGACTCGCAGAAACTGATCCGTTTCTTAGGAAAGATTTTCAATTCTCCATTTGAAACCTCTGTCTTAATAATTTCCTGAAGATTAGAGTCTGCCTCTACTATCACTTTTGCTATTGAATCCTGGGAAAGGATTACTTCAAGACCGGCGCTCACCGAGATTGATTCAAAGGATGCCAGCTGGCGTTCATTTCTCACTACCTTGCCATTCCCTCTTATGCCATATAAACATGAGCTTAACGTTAAGGAAACAAGGATTAAAGTTGCAAGTACCGGAGTTAATTTTCTTTTCATGATATGAATTATTAATGTTTGTACAACACATACTAAATTTCAGAGAACATTTTGTATTAGACGTTTATCAATACCATCCGGTTACAATGCTGGCGATAATTTTTACCTGGTCCGGGTGCGACTTTGAGTCGCACTCGGACTAGCAGATTCTAAAAAGCCCCGAACATTTTTGTGCTCGGGGCTTTCATAAAAAAGTAAGCATCTGCTACTCTTTCAAGGGCTCTTTTTTATTTTCCGCTCTGGGTGCCTCTTTCGGAGGGTCGACAGTCGGCTCGTCATCATCTTTTATGGCTTTTTTAAAGTCTTTCATCCCTTTCCCAATTCCACTCATAAGTTCAGGGATTTTCTTGCCGCCAAACAGCAGTAATAAAGCTACTACCACAATGATTACGTGTGCTGCTGAAAGTGCCAGTAATATCATTATTTTAATTTTAAGTTGTTTGAATTACAAAAATAGTATTTCCGATGATAAATTATTCTGTGACAAGGTAATTTATTTTGACTTTGGGCATAAAGTTCATCAGAACTTACCCTGGTACCATTTAAGAAAATCATTCCCATTAGCATAGATAAGAAGTGAGAAGAGTATGACCATCCC
>CAIOOC010000880.1 GCA_903859795.1 uncultured Bacteroidia bacterium | reverse complement strand
TCCCCCTTTTCAATCCCAAGCATTTTCAGCACAATATAAATAGCATCGGTTCCATTTGCTACAGAAATACAATGTTTTACACCGTATTTAATTTTAAATTCGTTTTCAAAATCAGCAACATATTTGCCCTTAACAAAAGCTGCTTCTGAAATAACCTTTTGAATGGTTTCATCAATTTTAGGCTTGATGGTTTGATATTGAGCTTTTAAATCAACAAGTGGAATGTGCATAAGAAATTTGAATTAATAAGGACACATTAATTGGGAAATTTGAAGAAAGTTAATTTAAGGGTTAAACGCAAAGGCCTCTGATTTTTCTGGCAGGATTTCCAGCATAAATCCCGGGATCGAGAATATCCTTTGTTACAACAGATCCTGCACCGATTACAACATTATCACAAATATCAACAGGAAGAATTGTTGCATTTGAGCCTATTGAAACATGATCTCCAATTCTTGTTTTTCCCCATTTATCTTTACCTCCTTCAGATGGTTTACCTTCCTTAAAAGTGTCATTTATAAACATCACTCCATGCGCGATAAAACATTTCTGACCAATAGTCACTAATTCACAAATAAAAGAATGTGATTGTATCCGGCAATTGTCTCCAATAATAACATCTTTTTGAATTTCAACAAAAGGCCCAATAAAACAATTATCTCCAATTTTGCATTCGTAAAGATTGACTGGTTCAATTACTTTTACGTTTTTCCCAAATACTACATCTCTAATTCCTGCTTTCATTAATTCCATTTAAAAACAAATATTTTTTTAAACAAATAGTCAAACAAATTACCAATTAAGCACTGAGCAGGCATTCCATGTAATTTGAATTTACTTGCTTCTTGCTTTTTTAAAGAGAATATTATGCCAGGCTAGAAAGAAGTATTTGAAATCTGTAGTCAAAGGGTGTTTATCATATTGTCTGATATATTCCATTTCTGAATTAACAACCTCATCAAGTGTTTTTGGCATATCTTTATAAAACGGGGGAACAAGGCCTGGCTTATATTTGATACGAGTATTCTGAAAATCCTTGGGGTACAGTGAGAAATAATGGTTACTAAGTGGTCTTACACCAAAAAGTTTTAGATCTCCTTTCAAAACATTATAAATCATTGGAAGTTCATCAATCCAAAACTTTCGCATAAATTTTCCTAATGTGGTTACCCTGAAATCATTTTTAAACTTCCCTCCCTCATCAAGCAAGTTGACCTTATAAATGTACTCCTGAAGATATTCAGAATATGGGTGCATTGTGCGAAACTTATATACTCCTATTAATTTACCATTTTTCCCAACCCTGTTCATTCTAACCAATAAGCCATAAGTTGGATGATAGTCATAAACGGGCTTCTTCACTTTTTTCACAGCAAAGAATAAAAGATTATTAATGAATTGCTCGTCCACTACCTCAAACCCGCAAGAGTATAATCTTCCAAGAATTTCAGCACGTGACAGGACTCTGTTTTTACCTTTCGTGATGAAAAAATATATTTTTTTTGTAAAGCTTAGCTTTGGAAAAACTCTTTTTAAAATGAAATCAAGTGTATAATAAATGTAATTTAAAATCG
>CAIOOC010000879.1 GCA_903859795.1 uncultured Bacteroidia bacterium | reverse complement strand
TGTGCCGCCTCCCATCAGAACCGCATATTTATCTAAAAGCCGTAATCCAGGAACAGTCTTGCGGGTATCCAGAATTTTTGCGCCGTAATCCTCCAGTTCTCTAACGCAATTATTTGTCATTGTGGCTATTCCACTCATACGTTGCATGAAATTCAGAGCCAGACGCTCGCCGGTTAACAAGGCCCGATAGGACCCGGAGATTTCAAGGATGAGTTCTCCTTTACTAATTCGATCTCCGTCACAAATAAAAGTTTTCCAATGAATATGAGGATCAAGAGTCCGGAAAATATATTCTGCTACCGAAATACCTGCAATTATCCCCGAGGATTTAGCCACCATAGTAGCCTTTGCCTGAAGGTTTACCGGAATTAATGAATTGGTTGTAATATCACCGCTTCCAATATCTTCATTCAATGCATAATCGATAACGGGCTTTATTCTGTCAAAATTTAATTCGCCCTTAGGATGTTCTGACCGCTTCATATTGAATCTCTTTGCCTTTTTCCTGAATAATATGATGGAGTTGTTCTTCAATTTCACCCGGATAATCAGTCCTGACATGTCCACCTCTGCTCTCTTTTCGTTCAAGTGCCGAGAGGGTAATAATTCGGCAGATGTCGGTAAGATTGACAATTTTATGATAGTTGTAGTCAGTTCCGGGATTGTTGAATTGAGCAGCAATCGATTCAATTCGTTTGAGTGCAGACTCCATATCTGTACCATTACGAACAATCCCTACCTGATTACTCATTATATTTGCAAGTTCATTTTTTATTTCAAGAAACGACTGATCGGTTTCAGCATTAAGTAATATTGGATTCAGTGGATTTTTCAGAGGTTTGTCGTTAGTCAGGTGCCTGGCTTTCTCTACGGCTCGTTTCCCGTAAACCAGACATTCGAGTAACGAATTGCTCGCCAGGCGATTTGCCCCCATAACTCCTGTAGAAGCCACTTCCCCACATGCAAACAACCCTTCTATAGTTGTTTGGCCCCAAATATCTGTCCTGATTCCTCCCACCATGTAATGAGCAGCAGGTGCTATTGGGACTAAATCTTCCAAAAGGTTTATTCCAAATGTTTTAAGATGCGCGACAATTGAATGAAACCGTTCTATAAGTGTTTCATTACCAAGATGTTTTAAGCTGAGATAGACATTGGAGCCAGTTTGGTGCATTTTGTTGAAGATAGCTGAAGCGACAATGTCACGTGGGGCTAACTCTGCCAAAGGGTGAACCTCAGGCATAAAGCGAACTCCATTTGCATCAAGTAGGTGCGCCCCTTCGCCTCTTACCGCCTCACTGATCAGGTAGGCTTCTTCTCCCGGTAATGATAATGCAGTGGGGTGAAACTGAATAAATTCCATATCTGCAAGACGAGCGCCTGCCTGCCAGGCAAGAGCTATTCCGTCGCCAGTGGCAGTATAGGGATTGGTAGAACGTGAATATAACCGAGATAACCCCCCTGTTGCCAGGATTGTTGATTTGCCAAGAAAGATGAGATTGGTTCCGTCTAAATACTGCAGAGCCTGAATACCTTTGCAAAGATTATCCTCAACAATAATTTTTAGTGCTGCACAATATTCATATGTGGTTATTTCGGATCGGTCAAGAACTTTCTTCAGCATGAAACTGGTCATCATCTTTCCAGTGGCATCTCCATCAGCATGTAAGATTCTGCGTTTGGAATGTCCCCCTTCAAGGCCCAGAATTAGTTGACCATCAACATCTTTATCAAAATCCATTCCCTGTGCGATAAGCTCTTTTACCCTTTCAAGTCCTTCATTAACTAATAGTTGCACAGCATCATGATCGCATAGATTTCTCCCTGCTACCAGTGTATCTTCAAAATGCTCAATTGGACTGTCATCTTCACCAATAGCGGCAGCAATACCTCCCTGTGCATGATAAGAATTACTGATATCGAGTTCAGATTTTGAAATAAGAGCCACAGTGCCGTAATCTGCCGCATGAAAAGCTGCCAGCAAGCCGGCAAGACCACTGCCAACTACAATAAAATCGAATCTAAGGGTTTTCATTAAATGATAAGGTACCTCCTGATTAATGAGCGACAAAAGTAACATTTCCGCTTTAGAAAATCACGGTTGTGATTATATTAATCAGATTCAGTCACCTTTAAACCACGAATAGGTCAACTATTATCCAATTTTATAATCTTTGTTTTAGGTCTTTACCTCATTTGCTTTCAGCCTTGCATAGGCAACTGGTGGTTGTCGTATTTCATCAACTTTAGTCTCAATTATATTCTGGAATCGAAGAATAAATCTCGATAGCTTGCCATACGTAATATTCTTTTTACGTAGTAGCACTCCAACTTCTGCAAGATTCGCCCAACCATCTTCTTTTGCACATTCTGCTATCACTTCAGCCAAAACATCACTTTCAGTCGCTTCCATATTATTCGATATTAAGTGCGTTAAACAAAAAATAATACAGCTTGTAAAGCGACTACTAATTTACACACTTTTCAGACATTATATATCCGCTACCGTGAATATTACGTATTTCAATCGATGAATCATCCTTTAGATATTTCCGTAGTTTGGTGATAAAAACATCCATGCTGCGCGTAGTAAAATAACCATCATCGCCCCATATTTTCTTGAGTGCTATCTCGCGTGCCAGCAATTCGTTTTTGTGCTCGCAAAGTAATTTTAATAATGCTGATTCCTTGGGGCTCAATAATTGCTTTGTGTCACCTAAATTTATTTCTCGCAGGACAGGATCAAAAATATAGTTCCCAATTTGAACCAGATGATCTTCGGGGCTTTCTGTGTTATCAGATCGTTTAAGAACCACTGCTATTTTATAGAGCAAAACTTCAGTATCGAACGGTTTGATGATATAGTCGTCCGCTCCAATGCGGTATCCGGTGATTATGTCCTCCTTTAAAGATTTTGCAGTAAGATAAATCATTGGGATCTGTGGATCAAAAGCTTTTATTTGCCGCCCGATTGAGAACCCATCGACATGGGGAAGCATTACATCGAGCAGACAAAGATCAAAAATTCCCTCCTGAAAGGCACTTATGGCATGTTTCCCATCGTCGATCCAGGTAACGGAATAATTGCAGATTTCGAGATATGACTTTAAGACGGCTCCGAAACTCAGATCATCCTCTACAAAAAAAAGTGATTTTTTGGCGTTCATCGTTTATTGATTAAAAAGGGGATGAAAACAACAAACCGGCTCCCTTTTCCCGGTTCACTGAAAACTTTAATTGTTCCGCTGTTTATTTCAAGGATCGCCTTAACATAACTTAATCCAAGTCCGAATCCTTTAATATTATGGACATTACCGGAAGGGAGACGATAGAATTTGTCAAAAATCCGGGAGACGACAGCCTTGCTCATTCCAATGCCATGATCCTCAACAGTAAGTATCAGACCTTTCGGAATGTTGATTGTGGTAACTTTTATGACAGGTGCCTCAGGCGAATATTTATTGGCATTGTCCAGCAAGTTATATACAAGATTGATAAAATGTATTGGATCGGTCGTTACAAAGGGATTCGAAGCTTCAAGTTTTGTATCAATTTTTCCTCCTTTTTTCTCAACCTGAAGCAAAATGCCTTCGATAGCCTCTTCAATCAGCTCATGAACATTTACAGATTGAAAATCAAATTCGAACTCCTTCCTGTCGAGGCGGGCGATCTGCAGAATCCGTTCGACCTGCTGGTTCATCCTGATATTCTCTTTTTTAATCATTCCGGTAAAAAAACGGACTCGCTGTTCATCACCGATAACCTTGTCATCTACAATAGAATCTGCGGCAATTGATATTGTGGCAATCGGTGTTTTGAATTCATGAGTCATGTTATTAATGAAATCAGATTTCATTTCAGATATTTTTTTCTGCCGGATGATAAGAATTATGCTCAGTGAAAAAGTGAGAAAAATAATCAGTGAAAATACAACAGAAAGTCCCAGCAATAGGTTGGTCGACCGTCCTATGAACAGATTTCTGTCGGGGAATGATACCGCAAGCTCGAGATTCTTTCTGAAGATGTCGTTGGGGAAGAAGTTTACTTTATACCATTTTATTAAATTCGTATTATGAATTTTGAGATTATTAATGCTGTCCTCAGGATAGATCAGATAATTAAATCCAATAGGTATTGCCCTGTTTGTCAACTCTTCAGAAAGAAGTTTCTTAAGCTGATTCTCATCGATCTCTCTACCGCCTTCCCAACCTTTGTACTCAATGGCAATTGCCTTTGATAATTTCTTAAGTTGCTCAATTTTCTGTCCCATATTAACCCTGATTTGGGGAAGTTCGGCAACGAAAACAGAATCAATATTTGTAACGATTGTATCGCAGTTAAATGATTGTAAATCTTTTGCTTTTCCGTGTTTTCGATGTGAATCCCCGTAGAAAGATCTTACGTTAATAGTTTGACTTCCAGATTTTAGTTTCCCCGATTTAGTAGTAATTACGGTTATTCT
>CAIOOC010000878.1 GCA_903859795.1 uncultured Bacteroidia bacterium | reverse complement strand
CTGTTATAGTAGGGTTAGTATTTTAGATCCAGTATAATACTGCCGGTAAGAAATCTTAATTATTAAGATTATCTTACCGGCAGTTTCCGGATAATAATATCGTAAATCGCCTATTTTTGTTTGGCAGGAGGTGCTAATTTTACCGTCTTAACATCAACTGTAATTTCACGTAATCGTTTTGCTTCCTCCGGCTTCAGACTTTCCTGATAACGTCCCCCCAGGTGTTTGGCAAGAAACTTTTCAGCCGCCGCAAACATGGCCATATTATTTACCGGACGTGCAAAACCATGACCCTCATCCGGAGCCACAATATACTCGACCGGGAAACCTCTTTCGCGCAGGGCGATTACGATCTGGTCAGATTCTGCCTTGTTGACACGCGGGTCATTAGCCCCCTGAACTACCATCAGAGCAGCCTTGATTTTATTTGCGGAATTGAGTGGAGACTGTCTCTCGAGTTGTGCTTTACCAGCAGGATTTGTAGGATCACCCATGCGGACATGGAAGATCTTTCGTCCCGCTTCCCAATAAGGTGGAATAGAGTTGAGCAGGGTGATCAGGTTTGAAGGTCCAACGATGGAAACACCACAAGCATAAACATCAGGAGTAAAAGCCACACCGGCCAATGTTGCGTAGCCGCCATACGACCCTCCCATGATTCCGATTTTTTTCGGATCGGCAATACCTTCACCAATGAGGAATTTAACACCCCAGGTAAGGTCATCCTGCATTTTGTCACCCCACTGATTGTTACCGGCATTGAGAAATTTCTTTCCATAACCGGTTGAAGCTCTGAAATTAGGCGAGAGTACTGCATAACCGCGATTGGCAAGAAACTGTGCCATAGAATTGTATCCCCAGCTGTCACGCCCCCATGGGCCGCCATGCGGGAAGACAATCACAGGCAGATTTCTGGGTTCAATACCTTTGGGCAAGGTAAGAAATGCCGGAATCTTAAGTCCGTCGGAAGATTTATACTGGATCGCTTTCATCTCTGCAAGGTCTTTGACCGGAATATTTGGCCGGGGACGATACTGGAAGGTTAGCTTCTTTTTTAACCTGTCCCACAAATAGGTCGAGCCGGGATCAATATCGGCGGATGCGCTGAGCAGCCAGCAGTTTTCGTCGGTAGTTGATGAGGAAAAATAGATATCCGAATTTGGTAATTCTTTTTTAATAAGTTTGTAATCTGCTTCAAAGCTCTTGTCTTTCCAATATACCCTGTTTCGCTCATCTTCGTATGAAGTGAATATAATCTCTTTATTTAGCTCCGAAATATTCACATTCCCGATATCCACCCTTTTTAAAGGATCACTTTCGACAATCTCTTCCTTTAAATCCTGCGGGTCAAAAAGGATCAGCCTCGAAAGATCTGTGCTATCCCCTTTATTGGTAATCATATACACCCTCTTATTGTCCTTATTGAATGCAATCGGATTTGCTTCTTCAAAAACAGATGTAGTATAAATCTTTACAAGTTCTTTAGGGTCAACCCTCAAGATATCGTTGGTTCCATCCGCATTGGCACGGGTGGCAAGACGTAACTGATCATTCCAGTCAAAAATCCAGCCAGTTATTCTATCTGTAGCTGAATTCTTACGGATAAGGGTTCTTTCACCGGTCGATATCTTCATTTTATAAAGATCGTGCCACGACTTGTCCCTATCATTCAAACCAATATAAATGGCGTCGGGATCGGTAAATGGGACTGCATAAATAAACACCCTGACACCTTTTAGATTTGTAAGGTCACGGTTTACCGGAATGTCACCTCCTGCAGCAGGTGGTTCCTGTGGATTGACAGCATAGATATTGAAATTTTCATCACCCCCTTTATCCTGTGAATAGAGGATGTATTTACCATCCCGCGTCCAGAAATAAGCCCTTATCGGACGAACGGTATCAGCAGTGACCGGCTTTGCGGCAGTAAAATCAGCTTCGATTTTCTTTACCCAAATATTGAGTGTCCCTTTGTAAGGTTTTATAAACGAGATAAATTTCCCGTCAGGAGAGAGCTGCCCGCCTGCAATCTCGGGATTATCGAATAACAGGGAACGATCAATAATAGGTGGCTGCGGCACTTTTGGCTTTGGAGTCTGACAGGCTATCAGGGAAGCTAAAATCAAAAAACAAATGATATAATTAGTTTTCATAGGCAAATAAATTAAGGTTGGTGAATGATTTTATCAAATTTAGAAATTGTTTTGGTTAATAGCAAATAGCCCGGAATTGTGACTAAATATTAAGAAATGCTTTTTGGAAGGTTTATAAGCTGAAAAGAGAGATAAAAAATTTTGGGAAAAGATTATCTTTGACTTTATAAAAGCAAAGAACCCGGATTCATCACCAGCAAGAAACTGGGAGAGGAATTACCGGGACTACTCTGCAAAGATATAATATTTATGGATAATAATGCAATAGTTGAACGGATTATTACCAAAGAGAGGATAGAACCGTATTTGAGGCATCACAAAAATGATTCCTTTAAAGCAATTTCTCATTACAAAAGCAACATTCTTATTTCAGAGGCGTTTTATCCACTTCTTGCGATTTTGGAGGTTGGATTGAGAAATTCAATAGCCTTTCAATTATCTTTACGTTTCAACGATAAGCAATGGTATGAAAACCCTGAATTTGTGAAAATTGCTTCTCGATTTCAGATAGATCGGATTTCAGAGGCAAGAAAGAATATACTATCAGAGCAAAAGGAATTAACTTCAGGACGAGTAATTTCTGAATTATCATTTGGGTTTTGGACTTCTTTATTTGATACATAGTTTGAAATGACTTTATGGAAAAGTTTACGATTAGCTTTTCCGAACTGTCCAAAGAAAATAAGGAAAAGAAAGACAATGAGTTCTAAATTCAATGGAATAAGGAGATTACGAAATCGAATATTCCATCATGAGGCAATTACATGGAATCTGGAAGTTCTCAATTCTTATAAGCTTGGGATAATTCATGGTATTGAGTGGCTTGACAAAGGATTACTTGATTGGATAGTTGAATTGAATCATATTGATGAAACCATTGAAAAATT
>CAIOOC010000877.1 GCA_903859795.1 uncultured Bacteroidia bacterium | reverse complement strand
CGCCTTCATAAGTTTTAAAGATATTTCCTTTATAGGAGATCTTTTGAAGCAATCCTGCCCTATATCCTTCACTGTAGGTAAATGAAAACTTCCAGTAAATAAAAAGAGTAAATACCGCAATAATAGTCAGGGTAGAAATAAGTGCAAATTTTCTCATTTTGGTCTCCAGTTAAACGTAGATGAACAAATTTAATATAAATCTTCAGGGAATGGAAAATCTATTGTCAATTCTGATTAAAAATACGAATTTTGCTAATTCAATCAAACAAAAAATCGATGGCAGAAGACAGGCAGATTATTTTTTCAATGTACAAGGTAAGCAAGACTTATCCACCTCAAAAACAGGTAATAAAAGATATCTCACTTTCATTTTATCTGGGTGCCAAGATCGGAATTATTGGTCTGAACGGATCTGGGAAATCGACACTGTTAAAGATTATCGCCGGACTTGAAAAGGACTTTAATGGGGAACTGGCGTTTTCGCCGGGTTATACTGTCGGACATTTGTCTCAGGAACCAATCCTTGATGAAACAAAAACGGTGATGGGAATAGTTCAGGAAGGGGCACAGGAAATTGTCGATATTCTGGATGAGTATGAAGAGATCAATCAGCGTTTTGGTCTCCCGGAAGTTTACGAGAATCCTGATGTAATGGATAAACTGATGGACAGGCAGGCAGTGCTTCAGGAGAAAATTGATGCAACCGATGCCTGGAACCTGAATAATAAACTCGAGCGGGCTATGGATGCTCTTCGTTGTCCGGACGGTGATACGTCGGTGAAGGTATTATCCGGTGGCGAGCGTCGTCGGGTAGCTCTATGCAGACTCTTGCTCAAACAACCCGACATCCTGTTGCTTGATGAGCCTACAAACCACCTGGATGCCGAATCGGTAGAGTGGCTCGAAATGCATTTGCAACAATATAAGGGTACAGTAATTTGTATTACTCACGACCGCTATTTCCTTGATAATGTCGCTGGATGGATTCTTGAGCTCGACAGGGGAGAGGGGATTCCGTGGAAAGGAAATTACTCAAGCTGGCTTGAACAAAAGTCAAAACGTTTGGAGATGGAAGAGAAGGGGGTTTCCAAACGCCGGAAAACTCTAGAGCGTGAGCTGGAATGGGTGAAAATGAGCCCCAAGGCGCGTCAGGCCAAGTCGAAAGCCAGGTTAGGAGCCTATGAAAAACTGCTTAACGAAGACGTAAAACAGAAGGAAGATAAACTCGAGCTGTTTATTCCTAATGGACCACGTCTTGGAGATAAGGTAATCGAAGCACATGGAGTTTCCAAAGCATATGGTGACAGGCTATTGTTTGAAGGTCTTGATTTTGTATTACCTCCTAATGGAATCGTCGGAGTAATTGGCCCAAATGGCGCTGGGAAAACGACACTTTTCAGGATGATTCTCGGTCTCGAAAAAATTGATTCCGGAAGTTTCTCGGTAGGAGAGACCGTGAAAATTGGTTATGCCGATCAGGGTCATGAAGCGATAGTGAATGATAAGACTGTTTATCAGGTGCTATCAGGTGGTACAGATGAGGTGATGGTAGGGGGCAGGATGATTAATGCCAGGGCCTACGTTTCACGATTCAACTTTAGTGGAGCCGACCAGGAAAAGAAATGTGGTGTTTTATCGGGAGGGGAGCGTAACAGGCTTCACCTGGCCTTAACCCTTAAATCTGAGGCTAATGTATTGCTTCTCGATGAGCCCACTAACGACATTGACGTTAATACACTCCGTGCACTGGAAGAGGGGCTGGACAGTTTTGCAGGATGTGCTGTAGTCATTTCGCACGACAGGTGGTTTTTGGATCGTGTTGCTACCCATATCCTGGCATTTGAAGGCAATTCGCAGGTCTATTATTTTGAGGGAAGTTATTCGGAATACGAAGAAAATAAAAAGAAGCGGCTTGGTGACAATACCCCTCACCGAATCAGATATAAGAAGCTCGGGGAATAAATTTGTGCTGTAATCCCCATGTTCAGAAATAAAGAAATCCGGGCCATTTGTCCGGATTTCCTTTTTATAGTTGTCATTCTGAATTGCTTTTTTCAAAGGTAACCAACAAAAATATTCATTTGAAAAGGATTGACAAATTGCCGAATTGGCAAATCGTCGAATACTCTCTCCTTTTCTGTCAGTCACTCCCTCTTTCTAATTATTCCGGTTTAAACTCAACAGTCTTCTTTAGCCGGTTACTTTCCAGACAAGCTTCCAGGATCCGGATGACATTCAACGATTCTTCAGGCTTCACAAATAGCTCTTTCCCCTCACGGATAGTATCGTGTAATTTGGAAAAGAAGGCAGCCAGATTACCGGGAATAGTTTCCACTTTTCCTTGAAAATGGAGCCCTCCGACAGTTGTATTCAAAGTTCCCCAGTCAGATGGCTTGTCTTCACCCCACTGTGGTTCATTGGGCAGATGGTGCAACTTCATTAGCTCCTCTTGTGGATCTGTCCCCATCTTGACAAATGAGCCTTCTGTCCCATGGACAATATATTGCGGCCCCATTTCCCGCACCAGATAAGAGCAGCGTAATATTGCATTAAAATTACTGTAATGCAGTCTGATATCGAAATTGTCGGTTGTACGTCCACCTGTTCGCAGAACGTTGAGATGTGCAGTCACAGCTTTGGGTAGACCAAAGAGAACCAGTGTTTGATCGACAATGTGGGAGCCCAGGTTATATAATACTCCGGTTCGTTCATCACCATCTTCTTTCCACGATCCCTCCTGGATATAATTCCGGTATCTGTCGTAGTGAGCCTCATATTCTACAACCCGCCCGAGAAGCTTTTCATCGAGTATTTTTTTGAGAGTCTGAAAGCCATTATCCAAACGTTTACTTTGATAAACAGTAAGGATTACCCCGTTTTGATGTGCAAGCGAGATAAGTTCCCTGGCATCTTCACTGGTTTTGGTGAAAGGCTTCTCAACAACAACATGTTTTCCGGCTTCAAGAGCCTGTTTTGCCATCTCGAAATGAAGATAGTCAGGTGTATTCACTAATACCAGTTCAATATCAGGATCATTGAGTATTCCCTCGTACGAGCGGACAATTGTGGCCTCAGGATACCTTTGAGCCGAGATATTTTTCGTCCGTTCCAGGATCTTATGGATTTTAAAGAGCTGAGGAAAAATTTTCAGTGACGGTCCCTGGAAAACAACACCTGACATTCCAAAGGAGGCAATGGCAGTAACGATAGGTTTGCTCATGGATTAATTATTTTAAGATTCAAAGATAGCCGTTTGTTTCTGTAATCTGAAACCCGAAATTAGGTTTAAAGCCATTTTTTACGCCTGAAATAAATCAGCATCAAAGACGTAATAAAAATCATAATTCCCCAGAAAATAAGATATCCGTTTTGAAATTCCAGTTCAGGTATGTTTTTGAAGTTCATGCCGTAAACTCCGGCAAAGAATGAGAGAGGGATAAAAATGGTCGAAAAGATCGTTAGAACTTTCATCACTTCATTCATTTTATAGCTCACTGTTGAAAGATAAAGATCCATCATCCCCGAGGTTAAATCGCGTAAACTCTCGATTGTTTCAATTATCTGTATCGTATGATCGTAATTATTTCTGAAATAAATCCTGGTCTGGTCATTTATTAACAGGTGATCTGACCGGAAGATTTGATTAAGGACCTCGCGTGCAGGCCAAATCGTCTTTTTGACATAACCCAGCCTTCTTTTTAGTTTGTAAATTGCCTCCTGGCTCTCTTTTCCCGGATTGGTGATAAGCTCCTCTTCGATCTCCTCAATACTATCACCAATATCTTCTATTAGTGAAAAATAATGGTCTATGATGATATCTATAATGGTAAAGACCAGGTAGTCGTTTTTCATTCTTCGTATCCTGCCTTTGCTGGTTAGTATCCGGTTACTTAATGTTTCAAAAGCTTTAGGTGATGTTTCGTGAAAGGAAATTACAAAATCGGAACCGAGCACAATACTAACCTGCTCAATATTTACTTCGCGGCTCTCAGGCTCTATTTGCAAAATCTTGAATACTAAGAATATGTAATCGTCGCGCTCTTCAATTCTTGGACGTTGGGTTGTATTGGCGATATCTTCCAGATCGAGTGAGATCAACCCAACCTTATTCCCTATTTCATTTAGAATTTCCGCATCATGAACACCACTTACCCGAATCCATTTGATTGTAGGACGAATCAGGTAGCTGTCCAATTCTTTAACAGATGCAATTGAATGTAATTCAGCAATACTTGATTCGTCATATTCCAGAACTTCAATCTTTACCTCATCGTGACGTGTTTTGCCAATGTATTCAACAGTTCCCGGAAT
>CAIOOC010000876.1 GCA_903859795.1 uncultured Bacteroidia bacterium | reverse complement strand
CCATTCGTTTATTGACGGATGGGGCTTTTAAATATCCCCTGGACTCGGATATTCACAATAAAATCGTGTGATCCAATAAAAAAATTACTCCAAAACCACCTGCGACCGGCGACCGAACTGTATTTCATTAATAATCTGTAATATACTTGGCCAAACCGGGTCGCACCCTTTTCCCGGTCGCACCCTTTCGCAAGCGGGTCGCAACCGCCATTTTAGGGTAAGGGTGCGACCTCCTACGCCTTGTTTATCAAGTCAATACTAGGGTGGTCGCAAGGTCGCAACCGGAATTGAAATTTTCTTGCCCTATTAGTGTTTTTATATAGTACAATAAAATTATACTATTCATTGATTTATAGATACATGTATGCAAAATCAGAAAAGAGGAACGACATTGTAACCATGGCGGGCGTAGCCATTGATCTTTTTGTCATATCGTAAATACCCCAGTTGACGAAGCGCAATGCCGATATTCACCTCACTGACTGTGGTCATTGATGAGTTTACCTTGTGGGCTGCCCGGAGATCTCGAAGGATCTCCACCGGCATTTTAAATACCACCTGATCATCATCTCCTGGCTCAGGTAAACGATAGAACTCTTTTAAAAGCTTATATGAGGAAGTCTGTACGATAAATCTTGAGTTATACTCACTGAATTCCTTAAAATCCACGGGATTCCAGGTGTACTTAAAATCCTGATCCAGTAACATAACCGCTTCGGCCCAGATCTGGTCTATATTTACGTTGTTAATGTATTCCCAATCTATCGCGTCAATATGGTTGATGGCAAACCTGCGGGTACCCATATCGGACGAAAGGAAGCCGCCATGCTCTGCATCTTTATTCGAGGTTCCACATGTGGAGGCATAGCGCTGTTTGGTAGTTGTAAAACGTCTGGAAACATTGATCCGCTGCGAAGACATGATGTTTTTGAACTGCTCTGCAGTGGTCTTTGAAAGTCCGATCATTTCGTCGAAGTTAATCAGTAAATTTGATGTGAACATATCCGGGAAGTTCATCTCTTTTGAGGATTTTGAATAATAGCCTTTAAGCATGTCCGGAACTAAAAATTCAAGTAACGTCGATTTCCCAATACCTTCTTCGTTGTTTACAACCACAAACATTGCATCATTTTCCTTTGTCCCCAGTGCACAGGCGACCGTCGCAACGATCCACTTACGCAGTGTATAAAGTAGCCGTTTTTGATAATATCCCTCATGTTTATCTCCATATTCACGTGCGCTGAGGTAGCTGCACAGCTTTTCAATATGGGATTCTCCCAGGTATTTCCCGGAGAGGTTTTCGAAGTATTCTTTGATCGGATTGTATGGTTTAGTCTGATTGGGTGATGTCAGTATCTTTTTAAGAATAGAATCGCATCCGGTGATGTTATCTTCAAGTAAGTGGATTGAAATATCCTCCATGCTGATCTCCTGGGTGTACTCTTTCGTTTTTGAAACAATGATCACTTTGGAGTGATCGAAGATGTTAATTTTGATGTCGTAATGTTCGTCCAGGAACTCTTTTACAAGAGCAACGCGGTTGGATCCGTTTGTTGGAATAACTGTTTCAGGAAATTTCCAGGCCATGGCAGGGGATTAAAAAATTAACCGCCCGGCGGAAGACGGACGGATTCTTAGTTTGGTTTTTATGATTTTTCGGGCAAATACGCTTTGGGTATCGGACCTGATTTTACGGTGATTTCGGTTCCTGTACAGCTGTGAAAGGGTACAGAACGATAGGTAGTTTCTGGACCTAGTTCTTTGCACAATTGCACTGCTTTCCGTTGTTCAAATGTTGCAGCACAGGTTTCTGTATATTTGTCCTGAATGACATAGATCCAATTCATTTTATCTCTTTTTTTACTTCGTTTCTTAGTCTTCTGCTTTCACCAGGGAATTGAATGTAGGTCATCATCTCTTCCATGCGGGTCCGGATAAATTCACCATAGAACTTTTCAAGTGATTCGTACTTGAAATTTGTTGTTGCATAGGTTCTGGCGCCTTCCTCATACCGAAGACCAAACAGGTCAATGACTGGTTTAACGATGTTCCCGTAATCTTTGACTTCCGATTCCTCCCGGCCCAGCTCATCGATAAATAATGGTCGTCTTGAATATGTTTCAATACCGTTCAGTTTAATCAATCCTGATAATGAATTAGAGTGAATGGAGGTTGTAAGTTTTCGGCTATACTGGTCCGATATCCTCAGGTAGGCCATCATCATAAGCGATTTTCCGCAACCAAGTTTACCACCAAAAATCAGTCCTGCATTCAGGTTCCAGGCACAATGCGGTGAATTTGTAAAATAGAGGTAAAGCTGGCGCATGATTGGTTCATTGTATTGATCAATCACATATTCGCGTCTGATGGATCGGTGCAGCATGATTTCATAGGCATTGGAAACCAGTAGTTGCTTGAATTCATCATAGCTCATGGAGACATATGACTTAAACGAGCGCATGTGGCTCTCCCTTTCACTGATCTGCTCTTCAAGTTTTGCATTGTTGCCAGCAAAAAGCTGGTTGTTTTTGATGATATTAGAAATCGCTTCCATATTTGTCTGATTTGGCAGGGTTGGTTTTGTCTTTTGTTTCCACTTTGAAGAACGATTTGTAACCATTAGCCATCGCATACCGGAGGTAACTGACGGCAAGATCCGGATTACTTTCTGAAATTTCGGCCAGGTAATCGAGTGACATCTGTTCCATTCGACTTCGCATCAACCGTCCATGCTGCTCCTGCATGTATTCTTTCCATGTTTTCCAGATATAGCGAAAATCATCCTGATCAAATGGTGATTTCACTTTAATAGGATCAAAAGGGGATATGTACTGATCGAATTCCTCATTAAGCTTCTTAAACTTATTCCATTCACAGATGTACTTTTGAAGTTTCTTCTGTTGAGAAGCTGAAAGTGTTGCACTCTCAACGAATTCCAGCAGTTTCGTTTCCAGTAGCGAAACTTGCTGACATAAGGCATTCCATTGATTAATCATTGGTGTATCATTGGATTTAATAGTTGTACTCCATAATTGTTATTTAATGTTTGATCAGTTTTGCCATCATTACTCCGGTTAATCCACCCAACATGGCTCCGGTTGAATAAATAATTTGCTCGGTTCTTGTTCCAATGGTCACCCTGCGAACATTAATGGTCCACAGGTAAGAAATGCCAAAACCGCAAACTGCAATTCCAAGCCAGGTCGTTCGGCTGATAAAGTAAGTATTCGCGGATACCAGAAATACCTGAGCATAGCCTGTTATAAATATGATGAGGTGTTTTTTCATATTTTTCTCGCAAATTCAGGAAATGGGAGGAACTGTCCGTTCTGGTCAATGAAACACTCTTTGTTTAGTGACTGTGCATGTGTAATATCCCGTTTGGCTTCCAGATGGTCGTGCCAGTCATCGCTAATTACAATCTGATGAGCGTTTTTAATATCCGAAAACCGGGATTCAAGCATCTTGTTCCAGCTGCTTTTCTGGTGCCGGGATAAGTCCAGCACTTCCTCTTCGGGTTTTAAGATTTTGACTCGCTGCAATAATTCTTTATATTCCGGCGATTCATAATCGCCAATAACTGCTACTTTCATCGTATTATAAAGGATAAAATGATTATTGCAACGAAGCACACCATACCGATAAACACCGGTTTTGCTTCTTCGAATTCTTTCTGGGAATCTGTTAACAGATCAAATGAATGCATCCGTCTGAAATTCACCATGCATTCACCATGTTGATTCCAGGTAGCCATTATTTTCATTTCCTGTCCCGTGTCAATGCACCCCATTGCCATTGTTGGGAAATGTGGCTTGTTGTCGTCGAAAAACAAAGAGATTATTTCATGATCACACCCGCATCTGGTTTCACTGAATTCCATATCCTGGGTAGTTAAGCGAGGTTTGAAAAATTCTTTAATAGATTTATTAATATTCATAATAGCTTGGTTTTACAATTTAAAATTCAGGAGAATTTTGTTTTTGGTTTGCCGTAGGCGAGAGAAAACTTTCTCCCGCCTTCAGGCTGCGAACCCACCGCCGTGGGATCCGGATTTAAAGAACGCCGGCCTTGACCTGCCGTAGGGTTAATTCAGGATAATTTCAGGTTTTTGCAATCATCTTTTCCGTTCTTCAGTATTCAGAAAAGAACTACGGTTGCATGATATCGCTATTATTTCGATCTGGATTCGATCAATCCGTATGGTTGAAGTGTTTTCACCATCTTTGATCTCTTTAACCAGTCCCTCTTTTATCCACCGATCCACGATCACTCTGCCATAGAGCTTGTAAGCCTGCTTTTTCGAGATATATGG